>CAZTVB010000306.1:0-4222 GCA_964616315.1 uncultured Rikenellaceae bacterium | reverse complement strand
ATATCAATTTTTAAGGGATTTTTTTACACAAAAACAGCAATAAATAAATAATTTGATGTTTCGATGGCACATAAATGGTCGATAATTCTGCCATATTCCTAAAAATATTTATTTTTGTGCTTTGTTATGAGTGCACATACATTTCCATACCACTTTCATCGATGTTGCTAGTAAACTAGCACGGCTAAGCCTTTAGCCATTTATCACTATTCTATTTATTTTTGTTCAGTTCAAATTTTATTTACCATGGATAATAAACTATTTATATACAATACTATAACCCGTAAGAAGGAGGCGTTTCAGCCCGTAAATCCTCCCCACGTTGGATTATATGTGTGCGGTCCAACAGTTTATGGCGACCCACATTTAGGACATGCTCGGCCTGCAATTACTTTCGATTTGCTTTTCCGGTACCTTCAGCATTTGGGCTATAAAGTTCGATATGTGCGTAATATTACCGATGTTGGGCATCTTGAGAACGATGCCGATGAGGGCGACGATAAAATTGCTAAAAAAGCACGTCTTGAGCAACTTGAGCCTATGGAGGTGGTGCAATACTACACAAACCGATATCAGGATGCAATGAAAATGCTTAACGTTAAATCGCCAAGCATTGAGCCGCGAGCATCGGGTCATATTATTGAGCAGATAGAGCTCATTAAAAAGATTATCGACAATGGATTTGCCTACGAGAAGAATGGCTCTGTTTACTTCGATGTGGTTAAGTATAATGCAAAGCATAACTACGGAAAACTTTCGGGGAGGGTGCTGGACGATTTAATGGCCAACACCCGAACGCTCGACGGACAGGATGAGAAGCAGAATCCATTCGATTTTGCACTATGGAAAGTGGCCAGTCCTGAGCATATTATGCGCTGGCCTTCGCCTTGGAGTAATGGGTTTCCTGGTTGGCACCTGGAGTGCTCTGCTATGAGCACAAAATACTTAGGTGAACCATTCGATATTCATGGAGGCGGAATGGATTTGCTTTTCCCTCACCACGAGTGCGAGATTGCCCAGAGTGTCGCTGCCAATGGCAAGGAGGCTGTTCGTTACTGGATGCACAACAATATGATTACCATTAACGGACAGAAAATGGGAAAGTCGCTGGGGAACTTTATCACCTTGGAGGAACTATTTACAGGTTCACATAAGTTGCTACAGCAGGTGTATAGCCCAATGACTATAAGGTTCTTTATCCTTCAAGCTCAGTATCGCTCTACCTTGGACTTTTCCAATGAAGCGTTGCAGGCAGCAGAGAAGGGCTTGGCTAGGTTAATGGCTGCTAACAGAATTCTCGATAAGGTTAAACCTTCAGATAAATCGTCGGTTGATGTAAACGATTTAACCGCTAGGGTTTATGAGGCTATGGGCGATGATTTGAACAGCCCCATTGCAATTGCAGCGCTTTTTGATTGGGTTAGAAACATTAACTCACTTGCAGAAGCGAAAGAGACTATTACTCAGGCCGACTTGGATTACTTGAAGAAAAACTTCCGAAGCATTGTTTTTGATATTCTTGGCTTAACCGATGAGCAATCGGTAGGTAGCTCAAAGCAGGCTGAGCTAACATCGAACCTTATTGATATGCTCTTGAATATGCGCTTGGATGCAAAAGCGCGTAAGGATTTTGCCACTTCGGATAAAATTCGCGATGAACTTTCAAAAATGGGAGTTGTGGTACGCGATAGGAAAGATGGATTTGACTGGGAGATAAGTTAAAGCAAAAGCCCCGCAAGGGGCTTTTTTATTACTTTGGAATCCCCTTATTTCTTTTTATCTCATCAATAAAATACTGCTTATCAGGCAACGGCGACCTTTCGAGGTTGGCAAACCAGAACTTAGCCTTTTCATTATTATTCTGAGTCTGATAAATTACAACTAAATGGTAATAAGCATATCCATAAACGTGGGTTGGGTATGCAGGTATCACCTCAACAACCCTTGCAAAACACTCAATGGCTTTATCGGTTTTGTTTGATGTGTAGTATTCCATTCCTTGATTAAAAATTTTTATGTCAGCGTTGAGTTTATCATCCAGGATTACCCCACGGAAACTAAAACACGATTTATTGCAATCCTCCACAAGGTTAAGGGTTCTTAGGTCGGCGGGTAAATAAGGGAATACCAACGTAAACGAAAGTTTCTCGCCTTTCCTGCTAAAGCTATGGTTATTTGGACATGTTGGAATACCAACCGATTTTTTAAGGGTAAAACGTTGCCTTGTTTGTGGATTTTCAATATAAATATTCCTGTCGGCACAGAACCAACCTCCCTTGTCTAACTTATTCTCCACGGTAAGGTTTACCACTGTAGAGTCGGCATAAAACGAAATTTTATTGATTACAAGTTCTGGGTGTGAAACCTCTGCTACCGAAGGGTTTAAAACCACCCGTTGTGCTTGTGCTACTCCAAGAGTATAGGTTAAGCACAGAAGTATTAGTAATTGTTTCGCCATTTTCATCAAAATAAATCGGGATTAGGAACACCCTAACCCCGACTAAGGTAACTATAAATGAGTTAAATTAAAAATGGTAGTCAACACCAATTGCAAAACCTAGGTTTGTTCTGTTATAAGTTTCTTTGGCGGTTGGTATGCCATACGCAGAGTAGTTAATATCCTTTGCGTCAGATGTGTACATGGTGTAAAGCATCCCAAGGTTAATTGTCATTTTTTCAGTTGCCTTAAATGCTCCACCAAATCCAACGGTGCTTGATGTTAAACTATGGCTTAAATCGGTCTGATAACCTGTGCCAACGCCAGTTTTTGTATATAAATATCCTGCAGAGATGAGAATTTTATCTGTGATATCATATTCTCCACCTAGAGCAAATTCATAAAGGTTTCCATCAATTTCTTTCTTTTTTCCAGGAGCAGATTCAATGGTTGCATCTTTATCAAAATAGTAATGGGCTCCAGCGCTAATTTTAAGTTGAGGAAGAACTTTATATCCAATGCCAATAGAAAGGATTGCTGGAATGTCACTACGGGATTCAGCTTCATCGACAAACATTCCTGTACCGTCAACTTTTGTTTTGTTTTTTAATGTGAGTTTAGTTCTGAACTCATACTTTAAGCCCACATTAAGTTTTTCACTAAATGTAAAATTTGCTCCAATAATCGGAGTATAGCCTATGCCCGTTTGCTCAGCATCAACCTCAATGTTTTGAGTTCTTGCGGCTAAGGTATCGCCTGCATTTGCAGTGGTAGTTCCATATGCTGTTCTTATGGCATTTCCTAAATCAGTTCCAAATTGTGTTGCAGACACCATTCCTCCGGTGTATGTAGGCATTAATGCAGCTAGAGGGTGAGCGGACATATTTGGATTAATTAAAATATCTTTAATAGCTCCTTGATATGTGTTTTTCGCAAATATTGCTCTTCCTCCTAAGGATATAGATATCATATCATTTATTGCATAACTAGCATTTATTTGTGCTCCCCAAAAAACACTAGAACCTTCAAAGTTAATATTTGCGGAATAAGTGTTTGTAGGCATTCCTTTTGAGGTTAACATTGTAGGAATCACAGAAATAGGAATTTCAAAACTTGGCAAACCAGTGTCGTACTTTGCAGAGCCGCCTCCAGCGTTTGGTTGAAATCCAAAGCCTAATGCAAGTTTATTCTTTTTATATACTGCATAAAAATCAGGGAAAGAAGGTACTACTACGTCGCCAACATACTTGCTTTCATTTAAAAGAGGAAATTTATTTTCAATGGTCTTCTTCTGGAAAAGAGTTTGGTTATTAAGTGATATGTGAAAACCATCAGCTAGCTTGGTTAACCCTGCTGGGTTGTAGTATACAGCATCAATGCTGGTTGATGCATCGCGTGCAAGCATTCTAACATACTGTGCACTTTGGTTTGCATTGGTAACAATACCACCTGCAAAAACTGTTGTGCTAAATACGCACAAAATCAATAGAGTAAATAGTTTTTGTTTCATAGTCCCAATTTTAGGTTAGTTATAAAAGTTAAAAACAGATTATACGTTTGTACAATTGCGGCTACACAATGCTCATTGCGAGTCCAAATAATTTGTGTGAATTATTAAAAAATCAAATACGAAGGAAACGCACCAAAAAACCCTCCTGTAAGCCCAGATTTAATGAACTATACAAGGACTGCGTGGTGCGTGTGGATTGAATAAAAAACGTAGAAGAGTTACAGCTGAATAGCGATATAACAAGTCGGTATTTCCTTTTTATTCGACGCAAAAAG
>CAZTVB010000305.1:0-4245 GCA_964616315.1 uncultured Rikenellaceae bacterium | reverse complement strand
CCTAAATGGTGAGCATAACGACCCTTCCATAATTAGAGCAAAATTAGGTTGGGATATACTTTACAGTATTGGAGTTCCTGCTTCGAGAGCAAACCATGTTAGGCTTTATATCAATAATCAGTATTACGGTTTGTATATGAGCGTTGAGCATATAGATGAGGAGTTTGTGGAGAGCAGGTTTGGGAATAAGGATGGGAACCTCTATAAATGCCTTTACCCTGCCGATTTAACATACCGAGGAACTAGTCCTAGTAGTTATAAGTTTACTGCGAATGGTTATAGGGTGTACGACTTGAAAACCAATCTTGCTGCCGATGATTACTCTGATATTGCCCAGTTGATTCAAGTTGTAACTCAAACATCCACATCGGAATTACCTGCTAAACTTGAGCCTATTTTCAACGTGAATTCGTTTCTTAAATACCTAGCGGTTGAAGCGTTAATAGGTCATTGGGATGGTTACTCCTACAACAAGAACAATTTCTATCTGTATAAAAATACATCAACAGGTAAATTTGAATTTATTCCTTACGATGTTGATAATACCTTTGGTATTGACTGGTTTAATATTGATTGGGCTACGCGGAACATTAACTCTTGGGCAAGTAGTGAGGATAGACCTTTGACAAAAAAAATACTTAGTGTTGATGTGTACAAAAAACGTTATTTGTTCTACATCAGGCAGCTGTTAGCAAAAGAATTTAGTCCAATTTTGTTGAGCGCTAAGGCTACAACTACTTGTAATATGATTAAGCAGTATGCCTATGCCGATACATACAGAACACTGGATTATGGATGGAATAATACTGCGTTTGACAATTCCTATAATCAATCCTTGGGTGGGCATGTTAAGTACGGGTTAATACCCTATATCAATAAGCGTCATCAGAATGCAACCTCGCAGGCTATAGTGGGAAATATTCCTCCGGTTGTAACTAATATTTACCATAGGGCGATATCGTATAAAGTGCCCATTAAAATTTCCGCGCAGGTAAATGATGAATCGGTGCCTAAAAGTGTAAAGTTGATATATAGTACCGATAATTTTTCTGATAGAGAAATGCCGATGGTATTGGATAGTACAGGGTTCTATGCTGCAACTGTTGGTCCTTTTAGTAATCCAACTGCAAAGGTTTACTACAAAATAGTGGCGGTTGATGCTGAAAACCAATCCACTACAGAACCTTTGAATGGCGAAAACATAATTAATTTTCCATCGAGTTCTTCTGTAACGCTCTGCGTTAACGAGGTTATGACCTCAAACACCCATACTTTTCCCGATGAGTATGGCGATTACTCCGATTGGATTGAACTTTATAATTACGGAACATCCTCAATTTGGCTTGGCGATATTACCATTACCGATAATTTGAGTAATTCCGATAAATGGAATCTTCCTAATGTAAACATTCAACCTGGAGAGTTTATGCTGTTTTGGGCTGACGGAAATGCTTCTAAAGGGAACAAACATCTGCCATTCAAGTTAAATAGAGATGGAGAGGAGATTGGAATTTTTACATCAAAGAAGTTTATTGATGGTTACAATATTTCCCGAATAGCAAAGGATAAAACATTGGGTTATTACCCTAATGGGAAGGGACTTCCTGTGGAGCTGAATACTCCAACTCCAGGTGCGTCAAATATAAAAACCGATGGAACTCACCGTTTATATTTGCCAGAAGTAACTGTGTTCCCGAATCCAGTAAGTGATGAAGTTTCTGTGAAGTTTAGTTATAAGCCTAGTGCAGATTGTACCATTTCGATTGCCTCTATGTCAGGAAAGTTAGTCGCACAGAAATTCGTCGATTTTTCGATTTCCAACACAACAATTCCATGGAATCTGGGTTCTTTAGGAATCTCGTCAGGTGTATATATTATTTCAGTTACTTTGCACGAAGAAAACGAAGTTAAGTTAAATTCGCAACGGATTATTTATTTAGGAAATTAAATGAAAAAGAGTTTTTTGTTGATTGTTTTCAGCCTTTTACTATTGAGTAATAGGGCTATTTCGCAGGATGCTTACGGTTTATGGACAGGTGTTGAGGTTACAAAGCCTTTGTCAAACTCATTGTCGGTAAGTGTTACGCCGGAACTTCGAATGACTAGTTCCCCATTCCGGGTCGATGATATGTTGCTTGAGGCAAATATTGCATTTAAACCATTAAAATGGTTGCAGTTGATAGGCGGATACCGTTACTCAAGGTTTTATGAGAGTGATTTTGATGAAAGATTTAATGGGCATAGATATTCCGTTGCTATTAGGCCAAAGTTTGAGTTGGGACGTTTCTCTTTTACTTATCGTGGGCAATTTCAGCGAAGTATGATTTATTGGTACGACTTGGGGTATAGTATTGAAACCAAGGATAATTTTAGGAATAGGCTTCAGGTTGCCTATGATATTCCAAATGCAAAAGTTGAACCATTCGTAATGGGCGAGTTGTATTACGATTTAACATCGGGTAAACAGAAAGAATTTAGTAGATTAAGGGTTCGTGCGGGTGTAACTTATCCATTAAATAAACGCAACGAGATTGAGGTTTTTGGTCAATATCAAACTAAGTTGAACTCAAGTACACCCGAAACATCCTATGTTTTGGGAATTTTTTACAGTTTTTCGTTTCGTAAGTCAAAACCTGCTGTAAGCGAAAATGTAGTGGTGGAGGGAAATTGATCTGTTTAGGTATGAAAAACCCCTTAAGGATTCAAAATCCTTAAGGGGTTTGTTTCATAAATTTTGTTATTACTTCAAACATTCGGCTTCCATCCTTTTCCCGAATTCTCTACCTTTATATCAATTAATTTTTTTATATCCTTTAAAACAACATCATCCTTAACATCAATTCTAATACCCCGGCCCTCAACGTAAACCTTTGCATCTGCTAGTTCTTTTTTGATTGCGGAGTCAATATCACTTGCCATTATAGCATCGAAAGCCTTTTGTCCAAACACAAAGGCCACTTTGAAGTATCCCTCGCGGGGTAAAAGGTACACAATCGCTCGTTTTTATCCTTAACCCTAAAACTCCAGCCGTAATTTTTGCCCGGATAGTTCCATTCTTCGGTTGCTTTTGGATATTTTTTGTGAGCGTATTCTGCAATTTCATGCCATGTTTTGAGTAAAGAAATTTATGTCTATAGTGGTGGTTTTGCCATAAAGTTAACTATTTATGGTTTGTGTTGAAAGTGTTGATTGTTATAAATTCGTTGATTACTGCATTTGTCTTGTTGATAAGTTGATGTGAAAACTTTATGTTTTTGTAGAACCGTTTTGTAGTTTTATAAAACTAGTCTTGGTGTTTTGTAATGTCAAGATATAAGGTGCATTACTAGTAGAATGTTTAAATGAATAGATTATGGACAAGTTCTCCCTTTACGATATGCTCGGCTTGGTATTGCCTGGAGCATTCTTTGTTTTTGTATTCAAATTGATTTTTAATCTATTTGAATTTACCCCTCTGCTTAGTTTAAACAACGAATGGGAAATGGGGCTGGGAATTACAGCCTGCTTAGTGATTGTGTTTGGAGCAATGCTTTATGCCTTGAACTTTTGGTTGTTGGCAAAAGTGAAATTTTATGTTAGAATATCACAGATGTACACTTGTGTTTCTGATATATTTCTAGAACTGGATGTGGTGCATAATTTGATGATACCAAGTTTTAATAAAAAGGCAGTGGAGTGGTTTAGCAGTACTATTTTTTATACAAAAAGTGATTTTTTAATCTTGAGTAGTGGTGAAAAAGAGTTGGTAAGAAAATGCCAGGACGAGTTTTACGATAGGATGTACTATGAACTGGAATATAATGAGAAAATTGAGAATTCACGCACTTCTCAGAGTTTCTACTACTTTTTTAGGCAAATGGCCTTGGCTTCAATAATTATAATATGTGTAACGCTAATTTTATGGGTTGCAAGTTTACTCCCATTTTTTAAAATAACTACGCCCAATTTAGAATTGGGTTTGATTTTGCTTACTCTCGCTGCCGTACTTATAATCTCAGTTTTTCTTGCAAAATGGTATCGTAAAAGGATGGTGCTGAAAATGTACTGGACATATTTTACTCACTTAAATCAAAATACTAAATAAATATTAGATATGGAAAAAGAAATAATTGGAAACGGTGTTTCATATTATCACGATAGGGTTAATGATAAGCACTACTTCAGTGGTTTTTTGAATCTTGCTTTAAATAATATTGATAAAGTAATTTCGGAGTTTAGAGTTAGGTTAAATATTAACAGTAATTC
>CAZTVB010000304.1:0-4260 GCA_964616315.1 uncultured Rikenellaceae bacterium | reverse complement strand
GGCAAGATCGCCACAGTGAACACAAATAGCATGAACTTTGGTTACATACTCGGCAATTGCCATAAGGTTTGGCATTGGGCCAAAGGGTTTTCCTCGGAAATCCATATCGAGTCCAGCAACAATAACGCGTATTCCTTGGTCGGCAAGTTGGTTACAAACGTTGGGTAAATTCATATCGAAGAATTGAGCCTCGTCAATTCCAACCACATCAACATTATGCGCCAGCAAAAGGATATTCCCCGACGACGATACTGGAGTGGATAGAATGGAGTTTGAATCGTGCGAAACAACTTCCTGCTCCGAGTAACGCGTATCTATTTGTGGCTTAAATATCTCCACACGTTGTTTGGCGTATTTTGCACGTTTAAGCCTACGGATTAACTCCTCGGTTTTGCCGGAGAACATTGAACCAGCAACAACCTCAATCCACCCTTTACGCTTTCCGCTTACTGAATTTTCGAGAAAAGGCATCAGAAGAAGTATGAATTATTTACGTTTGTTATACATACAAAAGTAATAAAACTTATTTTTGATGTGGAATATTTACAGCAAACGCTATGGATTATCTAAAAAACGCAAAAGCCCGTATTGACGAGGCAAACGAGTTAATTGGCAGGGCAATTGGCTTAGAAAAGTTATCAACAATTGAGCGTGATATTATTCTGGATAAGTTGGCAAAGGCTTACGATTGCTTGCTTACAGGTCAGTTGGTTAACGTTGAAATTAAAAACACCGAGCCAGTTAAAAGCGTTGCTGAAAATATTGAACCCGTAGTTGAACGCAAACAGCCAAAGATTAATACAGTGATAGAGGTGGAGTCTGAAAAAATAGCGAAACCAACTATCTCTGAAAAAAAGGAGGAAGTCGTGGTTGAGAAACCAAAGCCTGAGCCACAGAAGACAACAGTTGTTCCCAGCGTAAAACATGAGGAAGTTTATAAGTCAGAACCGATTGACCATTCGCAAGGCGAAATTTTGGCTGAAAAGTTTCAAGGAAAACAGAAATTTCGTAACGAAATTATTGCTGAGCACACTACAAAAGTGGATATGTCGACTAAGCTGCAGAATAAGCCCATTGGCGATTTAACCAAGGCCATAGGGATTAATGATAAGTTTCTTTTCATCAAAGAACTGTTTAATGGTGATTCTGCAAGATACTCTGAGACATTAAGTCATTTAAATTCATTCGCAGATTTGAATGATGCAATTATCTACCTTCAGGATAATTTTGAGTGGGCTGAAAGCAATGAGAATGCAGCCAAGTTTATTGATTTGGTTAGGAGAAAGTTTATTTAATATAGTGAAGAGCAACGAGAGTGACAGTGTGACTAGTAAATTATAGTTGGTAAGACTGGACTCAACAATTCTACAAACAACCATCAACGTATATGTCAAAACTTTACATAGTTCCAACGCCAATTGGTAATTTAAATGATATCACCTTAAGAGCCTTAGAGGTGCTTAAATCAGCATCATTTATTTTGGCCGAGGATACGCGAACAAGTAGTTTTCTGCTCAAACATTTTCAGATTGACACACCACTTAAATCGCATCATAAATTTAACGAGCATAAAACTGTCGAATTTATTGCAGAACGAATTAAAGCCGGTGAGACTGTTGCATTAATTTCTGATGCCGGAACACCTGGCATTTCCGACCCCGGTTTCTTGTTGGTTAGAACTTGTGTTGAGCAGGATATAGATGTTGAATGTTTACCCGGCGCAACGGCATTTGTACCAGCATTAGTGGCAAGCGGTTTACCATCGGATAGGTTTATTTTTGAAGGATTTTTACCTCAAAAGAAAGGTCGCAATAAGCGCCTTGAGGCGCTAAAGGATGAGGAGCGTACAATTGTGCTCTACGAATCGCCTTTTCGCTTGGTTAAATTGTTAAATCAACTTGCTGAAATCTTTGGTAGCGATAGAAAAGTAAGCGTATCGCGTGAGTTAACTAAACTACACGAGGAAACTGCTCGGGGTACAGTGGTGGAGGTTGCCCAGTACTTCGAGAAGAAAGGCGTGAAAGGCGAAATTGTTGTTGTGGTTGAAGGAAAAGGCAAACCGAAACCTGCAGATGAGGGCGAGGAGGATTAGACCATCTTCCTATTCTTTTAACATTTTCCGGTATTGGTAAATATCCTCAATTGTAACAACTGTCATACTATGCTTTTTTGCAAACTCAATTATTTCTGGAAGCCTTGACATTGTTCCATCTTCGTTGGTTAACTCACATAGTACTGCTGAATCGCCTAAGCCTGCTAGTTTTACAAGGTCAATACTACCTTCGGTATGCCCCCTTCGTTCAATAACTCCTCCACTTTTTGCTACCAATGGAAATACATGCCCAGGATGAACTAAATCCGTTGCTTTTGCATTATCGGCAATGGCGGTTCTAATGGTGCATATCCTGTCTTTTGCAGAAACGCCTGTAGTAACACCTTCCTTAGCCTCAATGGAGATTGTGAATGCTGTTTGATTTTTGCTTCCGTTGTTTTCAACCATTGGCCTAAGCTCTAGTTTTGCAGCTTTCTCGGGAGTTAGGCACAGGCAAACAATTCCGCTGCATTCTCTTATCATTAAGGCCATATCCTTAACGGACATACTTTTTGCGGCGTAAATTATATCGCCCTCATTTTCCCTGTCCTCATCATCTACAAGTAGAATGCCCTGTCCGTTTTGCAGTTTGTGAATGGCATTCTCGATACGTGCTTTGAAGTCGATGCCGAATTGCTGAATTGTTTTCATTTTGCCCTTTAACGTTAGTGGTTAATAGTAATACTTCAGGGCAAAAGCATTCCTTGTTTTAAGGATAACGCTCGGATATAATTTAATTTTCTTCTCTCATCCAGACTTTACTGTCGGTTTTGGAGTTTCACCAAATCAGTCCCTACGTTAATAAGGAGTCGCGGACTTTAACCGCCGGTAGGGAATTACACCCTGCCCCGAAGAAAAACGTTACAAAGGTATAATTCCTTTCAGAACTATTATATGAGGATTGTTAGTTTATAGGTTATGTTTTTAAATAAGTTATTTGCCTTCTACATGTCAAATCCAATAAGCAGCAGTGATAGTTTTACATTTATACTGTAGAATTTTTGCCCCTCAAAACCCGCAAAAACACCAACGCTGGCAAGCGCACCAATTTGACTCATTGAGTAGCCAACCTCATAGTATGGTTTAAAGTCTTTTGTAAAAAGCGATGAGAAGTGTAAATTTTCTTCCCACATACGGTTGCTTAGGAATGGCAAATACTTTAAGGCTAAATATGGGGTGTTGTAGTTTACCATAACTTGTCCGTATCGGGAGTTTGTACTCCTCTCGTAGTAATCGATGTTTTGGTAACTATTGTTGAAAGAGCGAGCGGTTACGGGTGTTATTTGGGTGTTGAAATGAGCAAAATCGTTGAAGTAGAGTTTCTCTTTTGTAATAAAATCTCCATAAATCAAATTGTATGAGAATCTATTCCCTGGACCAGAATTTATGGTCTGCGAGATAGATGCTTCTAAGTTGATGAAGTTGGAGTTTGATTCCAGAACTCCAGGAATTCCAAACTTGCCATTTATCCTAAATGTTGGGTATTTGGAGTATAACATTCTTTTTCGGTTGTCGCTAATTCTGTAGTGGTAGAATGGAGTATAGCTAAGCCTTACGGTTCCTATAAATGCCTTATTATCTCCATAGTTATTGACATTTAACAGATGGTTTTCGGGAATATTTGGAGTGTACCAACCCCTATTCCGGCTAACAAGAATGAAATCAGTATTATTGTCAAGCATTTTACGGTTTGAGAAAGTTGCCCCTGCGTAGAGTTCAAGCCCATTAAGCAGGTCTATTCTGTTGTGTATGCTGATATACCTATTTTCAAAAAGTTTCATGTAGTTACGCCCAAATCCTAAAGATGCTACAGTGTTGGTTATATTCGATACACCTACATTTTGGTTAAAGTCCATACTTGTATAGCCAAAGCTTAGCCAAACTGTTCCCCTTTTCATGCCAGCATACGTTAAGGAGCTGGACACATTTCCCATTGGAACTTTTCTGGCAAAGGCGTACGATACTGAGGGTCTTATATAAAAGGAGTTGTTTGCAAAGTCTTTCCGGTAGCTAAAGGTTGAGCCAACCACAAAGCCATCTACGGTATTAAAGCGAAACTCGTTAGGGCTAAATATTCCTGAGAAACGAATAGTTTGCTTCTTATCTGCATTTCGCCATGTTTTCCCAAAGGTTATTGTACTAAATAAACTTTGGTCATTCTGTTTTAG
>CAZTVB010000303.1:420-4260 GCA_964616315.1 uncultured Rikenellaceae bacterium | reverse complement strand
TTGATGAGAATCCTTTATCTCTATTTGATGTTAGTTTTATTGGATATCAGGGATATTTTGTTGATGCAGAGAAATTAGATAAAGTAAGAAACCTAAATCATGAATTGCTCAGACTTGGTATTGTTCGTGGTAACTATAGGGAGGTTGAACCAGCGCTAAGAAATTCGGATATAGTAAGTTTTGATATGGGAGCAATTAGGTCTTCGGATTCTCCAGGAAACTTATTCCCTTCACCTAACGGGCTTTACGCAGAGGAGGCGTGTCAGTTAACCCGTTACGCAGGAACCAGCGAAAGGGTTTCCTGCTTTGGCGTTTTTGAGTATGCACCCGATAACGATTCTTCAAGGCAATCGGCCTTACTTGCAGCACAGTTGGTTTGGCACTTTCTTGAGGGAACTGCACAGCGGAGCAAGGAGAATTCTTTTAAAAATAACGATAATACCAAGAAGTTCATTGTTAACTCTGGAACCCCTGGGGTTGATTTAGTTTTCTACAGGAATGAACTTTCCGATAACTGGTGGTTTGAACTACCTTCAATAAAAAAACTGGATAAGAAATTAATCATACCTTGTTCTCCAAACGACTATATGCTCGCAAGTAAGCAGGATGTGCCAGAGCGGTGGATAAGATTTCTGCAGAAGGTACAATTGCTTAAAAACAGTGATAAATAGAATTTTTTCAAAAGAAAAGGAAACCTAACAAAAAAAAATAGGTATAAAACCTTACGGATTTTATTAACACTTATTTGTTAATAAATTTGTTGGAAATCTTTTTTTTTATTTACTTTACTTTTCGGTTTAAAAGGTAAAGCAAATTTTGAGCATTTATTTAAATTTATTATGCCGATAGTAAAAAAGTATATTTTTTCTTTAGGTTTTGTTTTAGTGTTTTTTGCTGGAGTTTGTCAGCAAGATCCTCAGTTTAGCCAAATACTGTTTAATCCTATGAGCATAAATCCAGGTTATGCAGGTAGTTTAAATATGATAGGTTTCGGAGCAATCAATAAATTGCAGTGGGCTGGTTTTGGCGAGGGTGCCCCCGTTAGCACAGCGGTGAGCATTAATGCCCCTATTGCGCCTTTTGGTTTTAAGAGCGGAGTTGGGTTAAGTATTGTAAACGATAAGTTAGGCTTTAACAATGATCTTGGAATCAACTTTGCGTATTCGGCTAGGTTTAAATTTAAGGCAGTAGAAGGAACACTGGGTGTTGGTGTAAGTGGTGGTATAGTCAATAGTTCTATAAATCCTGAATGGAGAGCTATTAACGTTGCTGGTGATCCTTCAATCCCTCAAGAAAAGCAGAGCAATATCAATATGGATCTAGGATTAGGTCTATACTATAATACCGATTATATGTTTTTTGGAGTTTCTGCAACACACTTAAACGAATCAAAAATATATAAGAGCAAAGAGTCGGCTCATTACACTCGTCAGTATTATATTACTGGGGGATATGCTGTTAATCTTAACCCCGCTTGGCAGTTGGAGCCTTCAGTTTTAATAACAACAGATTTAACCACATCTCGTTATTCTATAAATTCAATCATCAAGTACAATAAAAAATTCTGGGGAGGCGTTTCTTACCGTATGGGCGAAGCTATTACTGGGATGATTGGTTTGGAATTGTTTAATGGAATTAAATTTGGATATGCTTATGATTATAGTTTAGGCAAAATGAGTAGTTACAGCAATGGTTCTCATGAGTTTATGCTGGGGTATAACTTCCAGCTTAAAAAGGAAAAACCACCTCAGCAGTATAAAAGCATAAGATTTTTATGACCAAATTTGATAATCTAAAGAAAAAAATTACGTTATTTGCTAAATAAACGAATTAGTATGAAAAAGTTTCTTTTCATAAGTATTGTAGCCGCTTCTCTTTATAGTTGTTCTCCTGGAGGCAATGGAGAGCTTACTGGTGTTCCAGGAAGAAGAGGATATGCAGAACCAACTCCTTTCGGGATGGTTTTTGTCCCCATGGGATCATACACTATGGGTAGCAACGATCAAGATGTTGCATGGGCAATTAATGCTCCAACTAAAACAGTTTCTGTTGATGCTTTCTGGATGGATCAGACTGAGATAACTAATAATCAGTATCGACAATTTGTTTACTACGTTAGAGACTCAATTGCCCGTAGGTTAATTGCAGAACAAAACGATGAATTTATAATCGCCGAAGATGAATTTGGTAATCCTATAGAACCACCTACCCTTAATTGGGAGGTGCCAATTGATCCAGAGGATGAGGAGCAAAGAGAGATACTTAATTCAATGTATTACTCTAAGGAAGATGCATTCTATGGAAAGAAGGAACTCGATACCCGTAAGTTATTTTATGAATATTATTGGATAGATTTAAAGCAAGCCGCTCAAAAGAGGAATCGCTATAATTACGAAACTTTAAGTTACGATCAGGGAGAGGTTATTAATAGTCTAGGGGAAAAGGTAAAAGTTGACAATAGGCAGAGTTTCATTATGCGCGATAGAGTAAATGTTTATCCAGATACTCTTTGTTGGATAGCCGATTTTACATATGCATTTAATGAACCCTATACAGCTAGTTATTTTTGGCACCCCGCATTTGACAATTATCCTGTAGTTGGTGTAACTTGGAAGCAAGCTTCAGCATTTTGTATATGGAGGACCCAATTGTTAAATAAATATTTAGCAGCAGAGGGAACGTCAATTCAAGACTATCGTTTGCCTCTTGAGGCAGAATGGGAGTACGCCGCCCGTGGTAACTTAGATCACAGCATGTATCCATGGGGTGGTCCATATCCAAGGAATCTAGAAGGATGCTTTTTAGCAAACTTTAAACCATTAAGAGGTAACTATATTGACGATGGAGGTTTAATCCCGATTGCTGTTGGAAGTTACGAACCCAATGATTATGGCTTGTACGACATGGCCGGTAATGTATCCGAATGGACTGCTAACGCATACGACGAAAGTGCATACTCATTCATGCATGACATGAATCCTGATTACAAGTATAATGCGAAACCTAATGATTTGCCAGCAATGAAAAGGAAAGTTATAAGGGGCGGATCATGGAAAGACATTAGCTTCTTTCTTCAGGTAGGTCAACGATCCTATGAATATCAAGATACTGCAAAATCTTATATAGGATTTAGGTGCGTTCGTGGCTATCTTGGTGCAAAGTAAAATTTTAGAGTTATCCAGTGTCTGAATCAAAAAAAATCTGACGCATGAAAATCAATATTGAAGAAATTGTAACATCCAAGAAATGGAAAAACTTTATGAAATACCTCTATGGTTGGGGTGCATCAATTGTTATTCTTGGAGCTCTATTTAAGATCCTTCATTTACCTGGCGCAGGCATGATGCTTATGTTTGGTATGGGTACAGAAACAGTAATTTTCTTTTTCTCTGCTTTTGAACCTATTCATGAAGAGTTAGATTGGACCTTGGTTTATCCTGAGTTGACTGGAATGACAGAAGAGGATGAAATTAAAGGGTATAGGAGTAGCCGTAAACAAGGTTTGGGTCCTGAGGAAATACAGGAGATTATTACTGGTATACTCTCTAGTATGCCAGCAGCAGGAGGGGCTCCTGCTATTGCGGCTCAACCATCTTCGCATGTAGCACCCGTGGGTATGGGTGGAGCTCTGGTTTTCACCGAGAAGTTTAACAAAATGCTTGAAAGTGCTGAAATTTCACCTGCTTTATTTGATAAGGTAAGCCAGGGCTTAAACAAACTTGGAGATGCTTCGAGTAAAATCGCAGACCTTTCAAATTCTACGTTAGCTGTTAAGGATTTTTCCGAAAAAATTTCTAAGGCGTCTGAATCTGTTAACAACTTTAGCATTAACTACAGTCA
>CAZTVB010000303.1:0-410 GCA_964616315.1 uncultured Rikenellaceae bacterium | reverse complement strand
TAATATTCAGAAGACTGCCAATGTTATGTCTGAATCTGGCCAAAACTTCCTTGAAGGCGTTAATCATTCCGTAAAAAATCTTGAAGGAGAATTAACATCAGCAGGGCAGAAGGTTAGTGGGCGCATTACCGAGTCGGTAGAACAAGTTGCTAGCAAGTTAGCATCGTCATCAGATAACCTAGCAACTAGTTATGTTCAACTATCTGAAATGATGAATGCTAATGGCAAGAACATTACTGATGGTAATAATAATTATAAGGAACAGTTAGAAAAGTTAAATAAAAACATGTCGGCCTTAAATGCTGCGCATGAGTTACACTTGCAAGAAACAAATTTACGATTGAAGGAAGCCGAGAAAGTTTATGCAGGCGTAGATGGTATGATTAAAAAGTTAAATACAACTGTTGCGG
>CAZTVB010000302.1:0-4260 GCA_964616315.1 uncultured Rikenellaceae bacterium | reverse complement strand
GTGTAAATCGGATTTAACCCACTAATATAAATAAATTATTGGTTCAGGAAAGTGCAAATCTACACGTTTATTTTCTTACAATTTTGAATTAGAATGATGTTATAGGAAATAAACCATTAAAAATATTGACGTGACAGCAATAATCCGTAAGCAATAAGGTGCTTTTTGGTAAAAGTCATAGTGATGTTTGAACAAAAGGGAGGTTCTTGCAAATATACTGGAACAAAGTTCTTAGGTTTATCAGCCAAATATTTTTTGTATAAAAGAGATTCCGTATTAAAAATTTGATATATTTGCTTTATAAATCCTAAATAATTACAACTGATAAACGCACAACAATTAAGACAAAACACCCCTTTGTGTAAATTATTGAATCCTTTGTAAAAAAAATCTCACCACAAATCACATAACTATAGTAACAAACAAAAAATTCACTAAACTTGCACACGTTGCAATTGTCAATTAAACAAACTATTTATCAACCAAAATTTAAGGAGAACAATTATTAATTACTCTCGTGATGAAGTCAAAAAATGATTTTCGGAAGTCAGTAAAGAACGACTCTTACGATTCCGATGAGTTGAAAAAAGGGAGAAAACTTCAACCTGTTAAAAAGGAAAAAAATGTAAAGCGCTCTCTGTTTCACGAAATTGACGAAGATGAAGACCTTGACCTAGAATTAAGGGATTCTTTTATGGATGATGAAATTTATGACGATGATGCCTATGATGAAGATGAAGAAGATTACTAGTCTATAGCCCTTATGGCAAAAGAAAAAGCCCCAGATTGGGGCTTTCTTTTTTATATTACTTTACGACGCTCTTATCCTTCACGTAAACCGGACGCTCAATGGCTTGATCGAGCGAGATAAAAGTTTCAGTTCTAGATATTCCTTGGATATTCTGAATTGTATTTACCAGCACATCCATTAAGTGCTCATTGTCTCTACAGAATAGTTTAAGAAGCAACGCAAATTCTCCGGTAATAAAATGACACTCAACCACCTCGGGCATCAACTTTAAAGCCTCAATTACTCCAACATACTGATTGGTTGAAACAAGCTGAACGCCAACAAAGGCACAAACATCAAAGCCCAATGCTTTTGGCTTAACAATCATTCTGGAACCTGCAATAATATCGGCATCCTCCATTTTTTTTACTCGCTGGTGGATTGCTGCTCCAGAAATTCCGCATTCGCGGGCAATTTCCAGGAATGGCATACGGGCATTCTTTACTAAATACGAGAGTATTTTTTGGTCAATTGCATCGACCTTAAATTTTTCTGACATATAGTTACAGTTTGGTATTTTTCCGATGCTAAAAATAATAAAATATCAGAAAATAGCCCAAAAAAATATTATTTTTTTAGAAATCGTAAAATATGAGATGCTTTGCGTGTTTGCTTATACCAAAAAACTTAAGGATTATTTGAGAAACTTTGTAAAAATCAGTTTATCGTCGTTAACATCGTAAAAATCCTTAAGTATGGCCTCTATTTTATAACCACACTTTAAGTAAAATTGCTGGGTTGGAGTGTATAGCGGTTTTGATGATGTTTCAATATATATTCCACGACCGCCTAACTTAGCAATCTCTTTCTCCGATTCCTCAAGGATAAGTTTTCCGATTCCCTTTCCTCTATAATCGTTGTGGGTGGCAATCCAGTATAGATCGTAGCTGTTTTTTGTGCAGGCTATTGGGCCAAAGCATGCGTAGGATATTGTTTTGCCCTCAAAATCGGCAAATACGAAAAAATACTCGCTAGCGATTCCCTTCTCTATTCTTTCTTGAATTAACTCAACAGCAACAGGAATTTCATAATCGTAGAAGAAGCCTGTTGAGGTTACAATCTCCCTTACGCTTTCAATATCTTCAAACTTTGGTTCGGTTCTAAGTGTAATTCCTTGCATAATCGTTAGTGGCTATTTCTTTAGATTTGGGATATCGTTTAAAATTCTGGTAACCGCATCGCTGAACGGAACGCCTGCCATCTCGCACGCAGTATAAAAACCACTACCAGGAGTGATGCAAGGGTTAACGTTTAGTTCAAGCACCCAAGGGTTGCCATTTTTATCAACCCTAAAATCTACCCGTGAGTAGCCGTTAACGTTAAAGGCATCCCAGCAGTCAATACAAATCTTCCTTAATTTCTCCAATAATGGTTTATCGGATTCGGGCAAGTCGAAAGTTCTTGTAGTGTTGTTATACTCAAAGGAATCCTCAGTCCATTTTGCCTTATAGCCCATAACCTTTGGTTTACCTTCGGCATAGTTATGGAATATCATCTCGGGTATAGGCAAAACCTGTGGTTTTGGATTATCTGCTAGTATGGAGATGTTAAATTCGCGACCATCAATATACTCCTCAACAAAATGAATGTTGAAGTTGAGTTTCTTAACACGATTAATTAGCTCTGGGTCGCTACCATAGTAAACAGAATCCTCATCTAAGCCCAATGATCCATCTTCCCATATAGGTTTGATGATATAGCGTTTATCTTTATCGGGTGAAAACTCGCCCTTCCCCTCGTACCAGTAGGCTGTTGGAATTCCTGCCTCCTTCATTCTTTGCTTGCAAATTGTTTTGGACGATGTAAGGAAAATGGTATCGAGCGAGCCTCCTGTGAATGGAATTTGCATTGAGTTCAGCAAGGCAGGAGCAAGGAATATAAGATTCCCGCTGTTGTTGACAGATTCAACCAAGTTAAACACAAAATCGGGCTTTAGCTGCTCAAGCGCCTCCTTATTTTTTTGAAGATTAAGCGAAAACTCAAGGGTGTGGTGTTTAATTCCTAATTGCTCCAGCATTTCTGCAATAAGCTTAACCTGGTCTAGCACATCGGCCTCATCGGGACCAGGATTGGCGGATAACTCGTTATAAAGAATAACTGCTTTCAAAGACTTTTCCATCATACCCTACATTGTTAATACGACTAATTGCTGAATCCATTATCATTCCCATTAATGTTACATAATCAACGCCCTTGAAACGAGCTAGCATTGGAAAATCGGAATGCTCGGGGTTGATTCCTGCCAAAGGGTTTACCTCAATGAAGTTGGGAATCCCGTTTGCATCCATTTTCAAATCTATTCTACCACCATCACGGCATCCAAGTGCTCGCCACGCCTTAACGGCGGTTTCAGCACAAATGCTTTCGATATCGCCTGTTGCCAGCTTGTAATCAACTATTCCTTTCCAATTCTCTTTTGTGTGAAGTGAGTAGGTTTGCTCTTTTGCACGAGGAGTAATAATTATCTCCATAACACCAACAGCACGAGCCTCTTCGCCTGTTCCAACAATTCCAACGGTAAACTCTCTGCCGGGCAGATAGGTTTCCACCAATACTGGCTGATTGAACTTAATTAGAAGTTTCTCGCAGATTGGAACCAACTCCTTTGGTGAGGATATTCTTGATTTTCCATCGATACCCTTTCCTGTTCCCTCAGCAATAGGTTTAGCAAAAAGTGGGTAAGGAAGGTTTATCCGCATGATATCCTCCAACGATTCTACTACGACAAAATCGGCGGTAGGAATTCCATGGTCTCGAACGATTCTTTTGGTTTGCCCCTTGTGAAGGGATAATGCCATAACCAGTGAATCTGAAAAAACGTAAGGAATTCGGTAAGCGTCGAGAATAGCAGGCACTTGAGCCTCACGACCAATACCGTATAATCCTTCGCAGATATTGAAAACCAAATCCCACTTTTCGCCCTTGTTCAGTTTTTCGATTAGAGAGTAAACATTGCCAATTCGTTGGGTTCTGTAGCCAAGCTGTTGCAATGTGCTTTCTATGGCGCGTATAGTAACCTCTGAGTCAAACTCCGCAGTTTCTTCCTCGGTGTATCCTAACTTTAAGTAATCGCTACGCAAATCGTAGGCTATGCCCACATTCAACATGTTAGTTAGTTTTATAGGTAAATGATATTTTTTTCGAATTAATTGTTGCCCGATGATTGTAGCAATCAAACCTTGACTGATTCTCAGAAATACTTATCGAGCAAAGTTCCACCATTCTGCCTGAAGGGTAGAACTGAGAGGCTAAAGAAAAAGGAGAACCCCCTTTATCCTTAGGGAGAGTGTACAACAACTCTACAGAAGGGAACAATTCCCTGCTATAAAAACTTAGATTTTTTAAGATTGAGGAAACAATGGAATTTAGTTTCAACACACTTGAATGGCAACAACCAAAAGCGAAAGTAAACATCTTACTTTCGCATCTACTCGGAGGTTCCTCATCCTCCGAAAAATCGATAAAATCAG
>CAZTVB010000301.1:2865-4272 GCA_964616315.1 uncultured Rikenellaceae bacterium | reverse complement strand
TATTCGGCTTATACCCACAAAAAGGCGAACTGGCCGAAGGTTCCGATGCCGATATCGTTATTTGGAATCCCGAATCGGAATCCATAATATCTGCCAAAACCCATCATTCTAAGGCCGATATGAATATTTTTGAGGGAACTAAAGTAAACGGAATGGCAGATTTTGTAATATCAAACGGAAATATTGTCATTGAAAACAATAAAATGAACAATAATATCCCACTCGGCAAGTTATTAAGAAGAAAGTCGCAAAAATCAATAAACCAATACTATAAGCGAGGTATAAACGATAATCCAACAGCAAACAACTGTGGCAGGGTTTAGTGTTGATAAGATTTTTGAACAAACGGGTATAAAATTTGTAATATTGCAGTGTCAAACATAAAAATTAGTTATCATGAAGAAAATAGTAGTATTAGCATCTTTTGTTTTTTTATCGTTAGCAACATTTGCACAAGCTCCACTTTCTAAAGGTGAAAAGCAACTTAATGCAGGTGTTGGATTCTCAAGTTGGGGTGTTCCTCTATACGTAGGAATGGATTTTGGGGTACATCCTGATATCACAGTTGGCGGGGAATTTTCTTTCCGTTCTTACAGCGAAAAAATTGCTGGCACAAGATTTAGCAGTACAATTTTTGGTATTTCTGGTAATGGAAACTACCATTTCAACCGTATTTTAGAAATTCCTAGCAATTTTGATTTTTATGCAGGATTAAACCTTGGCTTCTATATTTGGAATACAACTGGTGATTATCCTGGCGATGGTGCTTCAGGCTTAGGCTTAGGTGCTCAAATTGGCGGTCGTTACTTCTTTAAAGATAACTTTGGCTTAAACCTAGAGTTTGGTGGTGGTAATGCTTTTTCTGGTGGTAAATTCGGTATTACTTACATTTTCTAAACTGAATAGTTATAAAGTAAAAAACCTCAGATTTCTCTGAGGTTTTTTTGTTGCCCTAAAGTTATCTAGTGGCTAATTTCTAGATTCTGTTTAGTATAAAACTCTTTTTGAATTGCCATTGTAGATTGATTTCATCAGTTGCGCAGGATTCTCGAAACGGTTTGTAAGCATCATTGCTGCAATGATATATGGTTTGTAACCAGCTTCTAGGTAGGTTTTAATGCGGTAACGCTCAAAGGTTTCCGCGCTAACCTCACCTTGTACACACGATTCACCAGAAATATCGGCAGGTAAGCAGTGCATATAAAGAGCATCGGCATTCTTGGTTACCTTGCGCATTTGCTCGGTGTACTCCCAATCTCTATACTTAGCGTTGTTTGCTAAACAAACCTGCTCAAGATCCTTCAATGCAGCCTTTTCGCCACCCATAAGCAGCTTTGTGCGTTGCTGCATAATGTGGTAAGGAGCCCAGCTCTTTGGATAAACAATATCGGCATCCTTCATTGCATC
>CAZTVB010000301.1:0-2765 GCA_964616315.1 uncultured Rikenellaceae bacterium | reverse complement strand
GATTGGGTTGGGTGATCCTGATCGCACTGTAGGTTAACAATACCCGGACGAACAGGAAGAACACCTTTTTTAAAACCTTCATCCAGAGCAGCGCCCACCTGACGCATATACTTGTTACCCTCGCCAAGGAACATATCGTCGCGGATACCGATGAAATCCGATAGGAACGAAATCATATTGGCAGTTTCGCGAACAGTTTCGCCGTGCGAAATCTGCGATTTCTCCTCGTCCAAATCCTGAACAGCTAATCCTAGTAAGTTCGATGCCGATGCAAACGAGAAACGGGTACGGGTTGAGTTATCCCTGAAGTTAGATATTGCCAATCCAGTATCGAATACTCGGGGCGAAATGTTTTGCTGACGCATCTCCTTAAGAATGGCAGCCACCTCTAGCACCATCTTTAAATCGGCATCGCTTTTCTCCCAAGTCAACAGGAAGTCCTTACCGTGCAACTTAGAGTCAACCTTTTCTAATGCTTCTATTCTTTTCAACAAGTCCATATTTTTTCTTTTACGTTAATTGTTAATCGTTAAACGTGAGAAGTAATTAGTTAAAAGTTAAAAGTTAAAAAGAAAAATCGAATTTACATCTTTCCATTAACGTTTAACAGTTAACGTTTAACTAAATAGTATATGCGTAACCTGCATAAAACGCCGATGCAATTACCAAATCCTCCACGGGTACTTTCTCGTTTGGAGCGTGAGCTAACACCTCGTTGCCGGGGCCAAAGCCTATGGTAGGGATTTTGTATGTACCGCAGGTCATAATACCGTTGGTGGAGAATGTCCATTTATCAACCTTTGGTTTGCGAGCAAATAAACCCTCAAAAGCCTTAACACCATTGGTTACTACAGGATGGCTCTCCTCCATTTTCCATGTTGGGTAGTACTTTTCCATTCCGTAAGTTAATCCGGTGTACGCAGTCTCAGAGTAGTTTAACACTTCTACTTTTGCGTTCATTCCTTCAATAAGCTTCTCAATCTCCTTAACGGCGCTTTCCTTGGTTTCGCCCCAGGTTAAACGACGATCGAGGTGAATACGTGCATAGTCGGCCACAGCGCAAAGCGATGGACTACCGCTAATAATCTCTGAAATGGTAACGCTACCTCTGCCCAAAAACTCATCGTAGGCCAAGCGCTCATTAAGCTTCTCAATCTCAAGTGCAACTCTGGATGCCATGTAAATGGCGTTTTTACCACGTTCGGGAGCAGAACCGTGCGACGAAACACCGTTAAAGTGAACGTGCATCTCCATACGTCCGCGGTGACCACGGTAAATATTTAGGTTTGTAGGCTCGGTGCTAATCACAAAATCAGGAACAATCTTATCCTCCTCAATAATATACTTCCAGCATAGGCCGTCGCAATCCTCCTCCATAACGCTTCCAACAACGTAAACGGTTAAATCGCGGTCGAAACCAAGCTCCTTAAGGATTCTACCAGCGGTAACTGCAGCAGCAGGGCCACCCTCTTGATCCACAGTTCCACGACCATGAACAAAACCATCCTTAATTTCCCCACTCAACGGGTTAAAATCCCAGTTGGCCATATTCCCAAAATCAACGGTATCCATGTGTCCATCAATAGCCAGAATGCGTTTTCCGTTACCAATACGGCCAATTACGTTACCAAGACCATCTATACGAACCTCGTCGAAACCAGCCTCTTCCATTTGGCGTTTCAACTCCAGCTGAACTTCCTTCTCCTGTGTACTAACCGATTTGATTTTAACCAGCTTAGATAGGTTATTTGCGGTATAATCGCGGTATTTCTCCGATAATTCTTTGATTTTTGGGTATATGCTTTCCATAATTCTTAAATTTTTGTCAAAATTATTGGTTATTCCGATATTCGCTATTGCAATAGGACACTTTTATATATTTATGCAACAAAAACAGTATTTTAGTATATCTTTTATTATTTATATAGAATATAACTCCATAAATGTGTTTTTATTTAGATGATAAACGATAATATTGCTGGAAATATCGTTGATAGTTGACAGTTGATAGTTAATAGGAAGATGTTTTGGCTGTGACTACCTGTTTGAAGATTTACTCCATTTACTTTTGATTTTGTACATTTGCCCTACTACGTTAACCAAAAACCTAAAAACAATGATCTGGAAGTTTATACAGGAAAAGCTCAATAACGGCAATAACGTTATGCTGATGATTGTTTCCGAAACCATTGGCAGCAGTCCCGGAAAAGTTGGATTTAAGATGGCAGTGGCAACCGATGGCTCCATTTCCGGATCCATTGGCGGCGGTGTTATGGAGTACCAAATGGTGGAGCTGGCCCGTGAGAAGATTAAGGAGAACATAACGAAACCTTTCCTTAAACGCCAGGTACACGCCCACGATGCCACCGAGGACAAATCCGGTATGATATGCTCCGGCGAGCAAACCAACGTATTTATTCCAATTACCAGCAGCCATCTTAACATAATTAACCAAATTGTGGAGTTCCTGAGCCTAGGAAGTCGCGGAATAGTTTGCATTTACGAGGATGGATTCGACTTTAAGGAGGTAAACCCCAGCAAACCCCTACTGCCTTATAGCTTTGAGAAGGGAACCGACACCTGGCGCTACAAGGAACTGCTGGGCTACAAGGAGACCGTATATATATTTGGTGCGGGGCACATTAGCGTTCCCCTATCGCAGATATTAAGCCTGCTGGACTTTAGGGTTGAAGTTTTTGATAACCGCAAGGAGCTCTCCACCTACGATGCCAACACCTACGCGCACCACAAGAGCATTGTGGACT
>CAZTVB010000300.1:0-4274 GCA_964616315.1 uncultured Rikenellaceae bacterium | reverse complement strand
AGTTCGTGCTCAAGGTTGTGCGAGTAAGCATCAATCTCCATATGGCGTAAAGCCCAACTTGCCGGATTTGCAATACGCTCAAGTAGCATTTTACGAATATTGAGCAATGCCCACTGGCGGAAACACTCGTTATGCGATAGTTCTGGCAACCATTTGCTGTGCGATACACCCTTAATCTCAACACGTGTGCCACCCTCGCAGCTAACGTTCGTATCCTGACGTGCAGCGCCAATTCCTGTGCGAACCTTGCCTGTACTGCGGTTTAGGAATCGGATATAATCGCCAGCCTCGCGAAGCTCATTGGGAGTAAGACACTCTGGGTGAGTAACCGTTTCAATCAGCGGCATACCCAAACGGTCGGTTTTGTATATACGTTGATGCCCGATATCCGAGATCTCGCGGCAGGCATCCTCCTCAATACTTAGCTGTATAAGGTTTATCTTTTTTTTCTTGAGTTGAAGTTCGCCCCCAACACCAAGTATTGCAGTACGTTGAAAACCTGTTGGGATAGAACCATCCAAGTATTGCTTACGGGTGATATGCACCTCGCCCACGATGCTCATTTTGCAAAGCAACGATATCTCCAAGGCAATCTCCAATGCCTCGCGGTTAACGGGGAATGGCGGAGTATCGTCAATCTCGTAGGTACAGGTTGTTTTATTGTTTATGCGGTAAATGACCTCTTTTTTAGTTTTAAACTCCATCAGCGCAGTCCCATCATACTCGCCCATCTCGCTCAGAGTTGGACGCATATGACGGATTATTTCCGCATGATAATCATCGTTCTCGTGGAAAATGCCCGCAGGGCAACGGCAAAAAAGTTTTTTTTGCGTTTTAAGTTGCTGGTGCACCTCAAGACCTGATTTGAATCCAATCCGACGATAATCCTCAGGAGTGGCATTGCTACGGCTAACATAGCCAATAGCCTTCATTGTAGCCAAATAATTTTTCTGGGGGTCGAATTGCTTAGGAGTGGTTGTTTTCTTGGCCATTTTTAGAAAATCGGAAAAGGGTTAATGGGTTTTAAAGTTAGTTTTGTTTTCCGTTTTTCCAAATGATTTTCAATGGAAATAAATAAACCCCGAGTTTTAACTCGGGGCTATGAGGTTTTTGGCTAGTTGGAGCAATTCTATTTACATTCTGCATTAAGAAATTTGCATTTTACATTAACCTAATGTCACTCAACCACAATCTCATCGGCAAAGAGCCACGATGCTGAGCCTGCAGCAGGGTGCCAATCGGGACAGTTGCCTATGCTGTGAGCAACCATCTTAATGTAACGACAGGTTACTCCGTTTACTTCGGCTTTAAAATCGTGACGAAACATTCCTTCGTTTTCGGGTTTCACCTGCGAATCAATTGTTGCAATTACGTTATAGCTGCTTCCATCTGTAGAGGCTAAAAACTCAACCTGCCGTGGCACAAATATCCATGATGGATTGGATTGGAAGAATCCAACAGAAACAGAGTTTACTGCTTGGGATTCGCCCAAATCAACCACGGCGGTCATATCGCTACCCTGAACTGCCTGCCAAATGCCATCGTTGTAAGAGTTTGTTCCTTTGCGGCCATCAACCAAGGCTTGTTGTCCTCCGCCCATATACTTTTGTGCGGGAGTTAATCCAAGTTCAACGTTTTTTCCTGTCGATTTCGATAGAACTAGTTCTCTTTTGAAAACTTCACCAACTCTGCTATCGCCCATAAATGCAGCCGCATTAATAGAAGTTGATTTTGTAACAGAAAATGGGTTGGTGTATTTGGATGATTTTGTTGTAGGTTCGGTTCCATCTGCGGTGTAGTAAATCTCAAGATTTTCCTGTCCTCGCTCAATGCTCAATGTGATTGATTTTGAATCCTCGGATAACTGGCTGTTTATTGTTACGGCACTTTGCTCAAAGCCATAATTTACTCCCAAACTGGTTAATCGGCCATAATGAGTGCGCACACGTTTTAAGAATTGCTCGTAGTTGCGCTCTACTGGGTTTGTCCAAAGCACTTCGCTAATAGCCAAAATTCGTGGAAATAACTTTGAGTCTATTGTTTCCTGAGGGGCACGTTCACTCCACATATTACATTCACCACCCAAAATCAAGCCTTGTTGCTCGGCAGCAATTCCATCAGGGATTGGATTGAACGAGTAAACTTTTTTCAAATCAATAACTTCAACAGGATAATCTAAATAGCAATGACTAGTTGGCGATACAATTACTGGCGCACCAGCAGCAACAGATGCTTCGGCTCTATCAATTCCTCGCCAAGCCTGTATAGTTGCATTGTGTGGACGACCACCATCCAGAATCTCATCCCAACCAATAATTTTTCTATCCTTTGTTTCCAAAAACTGGGCTATTCGGCTTATAAAATATCGTTGTAACTGCTCATAATCCTGCAGTTTTTGTTTTTTGAGCTGATGCTGACATTTTGGGCAGTTCTCCCAACGGTACTTTGGCGCCTCATCGCCGCCAATATGTATATATGGGAATGGGAATAGTTCAACAACCTCGGTTAATACATCCTGCAAAAAGATATAGGTTGAATCGTTTCCTGCACAGTAAATGTCTTTGAATACACCCCAACTAGTTTCAACCTTTAATGGCTCTCCTGTACACGAAAATTGGGGGTAAGCAGCAAGCGCAGCAACCGAGTGCCCAGGCATCTCAATTTCAGGAACAATATTCACGTAGCGTTCTGCAGCATAGGCAACTACCTCGCGGATATCGTCCTGAGTGTAGAAACCACCATAGTTTGTGCCGTCGGCTAACTGTCGC
This sequence comes from uncultured Rikenellaceae bacterium, assembly GCA_964616315.1. Classification (GTDB taxonomy): domain Bacteria; phylum Bacteroidota; class Bacteroidia; order Bacteroidales; family Tenuifilaceae; genus SB25. The sequence goes on along the minus strand of CAZTVB010000300.1, from coordinate 1,506 downwards.
CAAGCGCCAACCTCTGTTAACTTTGGATATTTTTTAATTTCGATACGCCATCCTTGGTCCTCCGTCAAATGCCAATGTAGAATATTCATTTTGTGGTAAGCCAGCAAATCGATATAGCGCTTAACAAAATCCTTTGTCATAAAATGGCGGCAGCAATCTAAGTTTAGTCCGCGCCATGCAAATTTCGGTTTATCGATAATCTGCACGTTTGGGATTGATATTTTGCTGTACTTTGAATCGGCATTCTCAAAATTGGCAGGCATTAACTGACGCAAGGTTTGAATAGCATAGAAATACCCCGAACCTGAAATTGCTTTAATTACAATACCATTTTTAGATACAGATAACTCATAACCCTCGCTACCCAAAGAATCGTTAACACCAGTCATGGTAAAATAAATATCTCTACTGTTTGCAGATGAATTCACAACATCGGATAACTCCAATTCAATTCCTTTGGCTTTAATCATCTCCTGAAAGTACTTGGCAACCTTAAGGGCAGCGCTATCGGCTTTATCGATAATAATTTTTGTAGATTTAGTTAGTTTGAAAGTTCCTTGCTCCTGTATTATTTGAGTTGGCGCTGGAATAATATTTATCTCTTGATGTTTGCAGGATAGTAGCGATATGCCGAGCAAAATTGGAAGGACTATGTGTTTCATCGGTTTTTGTTTAGTTTGTTTAGAAATGACCGGCTTGCAACCCTAAAAGTAGTAAATGTTTACAAGATTTCTAATTTGAAATTTTTCTCAAGAACAAATCATCTCAAAAACTGTTTTTTTGATGTTTAAATCGATTTAAAAATAATATTGATATGACAAAGCAAGAAATTATATCGGCATTCCATTTCCGCCACGCCTGCAAGGAGTTCGATAGTACAAAGAAAATCTCCGATGACGATTTTGAGTTTATACTCGAAACTGCAAGGCTTTCGCCCAGTTCATTTGGCTATGAGCCTTGGCATTTTATTGTGGTTCAAAATCCAGAACTACGTGAGAAAATAAAAGAAGGGGCATGGGGAGCACCACTAAAATTTGATACCGCAAGCCATGTTGTGGTTTGTCTTGCAATGAAATCGGAATTGATACGTTACGATAGTCCTTATATCAAGCAGTTTACTAAGGAAGTTCAGAAACTATCCGACGAGTATATTGTCCGCCGAGAAAAATTTTACGAGAATTTTCAGAAGAGTGATTTTGACTTGACCGACGACCGCAAACTCTTTGATTGGGCCACCAAGCAAACCTACATTGCCATGGGCAATATGATGACTGCTGCTGCAATGATAGGCATTGACTCTTGCCCTATTGAGGGTTTCAACCAAAAACTTACCGATGCGATTTTATCAAAGGATTTTGGTGTTGATGCAAACAAGTATGGAGTTGCGTATATGCTTGCATTTGGTTACAGGAAGAATCCTCAAGGCGTTAAAACCCGTAGAGCATTGGAGCAAATAGTTACCTGGATGTAAATGAATAACGAATTAAAAATAATACTACCTTTAAC
>CAZTVB010000299.1:846-4284 GCA_964616315.1 uncultured Rikenellaceae bacterium | reverse complement strand
CAAAGAGGTTGAGTTGGAAACCGAAAACTTGAATGAAATACTAAGCAACGAAGTTTTTAATAACGATATCGAAACCGAAATTTATGAATCGCGACAGATTGGTGTTCGCGGAGTTCCTCACTTCGTTATCGACAATAAATATGTGATTAATGGTGCTCAAGAGCAAAGTGTTTTCTCTCAAACCTTCGAAAAAGCATATACTGGTTGGAAACAAGCGAATGAAGACAAAACCAACATTTCTATCAATGGCTTACAGTGCGATATTGATGGAAAATGCAATAGTTAAGTTCTTGGGGAACAAAGTGATTCCCGCTTAAACTTTATAATTTGATTAGTGTCAGGGGGTGGCGAGATTGTTCACTCCGTTCACGAACTCGTCGCAAAGCGACTCAGTTCAAACTCTTAGCCTAGTTTATTGAATAAAATAAGGGTTGTCGGGGTGGCGAGATTCGAACTCGCGGCCTCGTCGTCCCGAACGACGCGCGCTAACCGGGCTGCGCTACACCCCGAAATCCAACATAGAAGCATCGGTCAATCGCTTCATCAGTAGCAAAAATAGCTATTCGTTCAATTCCTTATTCCAAATTATGACTCAATTAATATTTTTTGTAAATTGAAGTTTGTTTATTAACAACTTACAATGAACGAGGCTATTCTACACTTTATCTGGAAGTACAAACCTTACTTATTTAATGGTTTAAAAACCACCAATAATGAACCAATTGAGGTTATTGATGCAGGAGAATACAACTCCAACGCAGGCCCGGATTTCTTTAATGCAAAAGTAAAGATTGGCAATACCCTCTGGGCTGGAAACGTGGAAATACATATCAACTCATCGGATTGGTTCAACCACAACCACCAAACCGATAAAAATTACGATAATGTAATTCTGCATGTAGTTGTTAAAAACGACAAGCAAACCGTTACTTCATTTGGAAACCCAATACCTACGCTACAAATTAAATATCCTTCGGAAATTGAAACAGAACTGTTAGCCATTACTAATTCTGGGAGTTGGATACCATGTGCAGGTAAAATTCAGGCGGTCAATCCTTTTACTGTGAAATCGTGGGTGGATAAAATGATGGTGGAACGGTTGGAACAAAAAAACGAGTTGGTTAACCAAACCGTAAAGGATTGTAACGGTAGCTGGGAGGAGGCTTTTTATCGGTCGGTAGTTCGATGCTTTGGCCTTAAGGTTAACGCGTTGCCCGCTGAACTGCTTGCAAAAAATACCCCTCTAAAGATTTTAGCAAAGCAAAAGGATAACCCTTTTCAACTGGAAGCAATTCTGTTCGGACAATCGGGTTTACTTGATAACTCAGAAAATGAGGACGAATACCAACTATCGCTAAGAATCGAGTACAACTATCTTCAGAAAAAATTCAACCTAACCCCCATCGATGTTAGCCTATGGAAGTTTCTGCGAATGCGTCCTGCCGCATTTCCAACAATCAGAATTGCTCAACTGGCGATGCTAATCCATAAATCGTCGTCGCTCTTTTCCAAGTTAATTGAGGTGGAGAGTTACGCCGAGATGGTTTCGATGCTTACCGTAAACACTTCGGAATACTGGGAAACGCACTATACTTTTGGAAATAAATCAACAAAACAGAGCAAACAACTCGGCAGCCAAACAATCAAAACCATTGTGCTCAACTCAGTTATTCCGTTTATGTTCGCCTATGGCGAGAGTAGGGGCAAGCCCGAACTAAAGGAAAAAGCATTGAACCTGCTGGAGAAATTGCCAGTAGAGAAAAATAGCACCATGGATGGTTTCAGAAAGATTGGCTTCGAAGCGCAATCTGCCTTCGACTCGCAAGCATTGCTATACCTCAAAACTAACTACTGCGATACTCGCAAATGCATATTTTGTAATATAGGTTCGTCAATCTTATTAAAAAGCAACATATCTTTATAAAAAATTTGTCAACCCCAAATTTGAACCGAAACCTCGAAACCAATGAAAATACTTGTTACTGGAGCAAACGGACTTGTAGGTAAAAAATTAGTGAAGCAACTAGTTGCCAGCGGGAAACACGAGGTTTACGCCACCTCGCTAAAGAAGATGCAACTCGATGGCGCCCAAACATTCACTTCAAATCTTCAAAATGCCGATATCAACAATTTGGTGGAGCAATTAAAATTAGAAGTAATTGTTCATTGCGCTGCCCTTTCAAGTCCAGATGCCTGCGAGGTTGACCGCTTTGTTTGCAAGAAAATGAATATTGAGGTTACCTCAAGAATAGCCTCTGCCTGCAGGGATTATAGCGTTCATCTGGTTTTTCTATCAACCGATTTTATTTTCGATGGGATAAAAGGAAACTACACCGAGGAGGATGCCATTAACCCAATTTCTTACTATGGCGAATCCAAAATGGAATCAGAGAATCTGTTAAAAACCATGGGTATTCCACACGCAGTTGTTCGCACATCGCTGGTTTACGGTTACGATGAAAAGTTGTCGCGCCCAAACATACTAACCCGTGTAGTCCAGAACTTAGGCAAACAGCAAAAATATAGAGTTCCAACCGACCAAATCAGAACTCCGACATTGGCCGAAGATTTAGCCAAAGGAATTGAAATGATTGTCGACAACAAAAAAGAGGGACTCTACAATATTTCGGGTGGCGATATTATTTCTGTTGCCGATTTTGCCACTCAAGTGGCAAAGGTATTCAACCTAGATGATTCATTTTTACAGAGAGTTACAACCAAAGAACTATCGGAACCCGCACCACGTCCGTTAAATTCATCGCTGATAATTGAAAAAGCACGCAGGGAGTTGAACTACACCCCCACCCCAATTATTGAAGGGATAAAAATTGTTAAATCGCAAATGAATATATAAGTAGTATTTAAATTTTATTTGGAAACAAATCAACAGGCTATAATGCTATAAAACAACTACTTAAGCCAAAGGGAGGTAATTATTTGTTCGAAAAAAGATTAGTCGAATGAATAATTTCTAAAAAAAGGTTTTATCTTTGCACCTCAAATTAAGAGTTTATCTACCCACTAATTATCAGTGTTATGAATTATTTGACGGCAGAAAAGAAGCAAGAGATTTTTAAAGATTACGGAAAGTCTAATACCGACACTGGTTCCCCTGAGAGCCAGATTGCGTTATTCTCCTACCGTATCAACCATTTAACTGAGCACTTGAAAACTCATAGAAAAGACTATGGGACTCAACGTTCTCTTTTAAAGTTGGTAGGTAAACGGAGAAGACTACTTGATTACTTGAAGGAAAACGATATTGAGAGATATCGAGCAGTGGTAAAAGCACTGAACTTGAGAAAGTAAAAAATTCAAAAGGCAATTATTTAATTGCCTTTTTTTGTAAAATATTTTTAAAAATTCAACGAATTAGAGGGAGCTCGGCAAGTCCTCTAATTCTGTTTTTTGAACTATCTTGCCGAGAAGATGTTTATC
>CAZTVB010000299.1:0-836 GCA_964616315.1 uncultured Rikenellaceae bacterium | reverse complement strand
CTATTAAATTAAAGTATGCTTAAAGTTGTGAAAAAAACAATCGAGCTGAGCGATGGACGATCCATCACGCTTGAAACTGGTAAACTTGCTAAGCAAGCCCACGGTTCGGTTGTGCTAACAATGGGTAAAACCATGCTTCTCGCTACAGTTGTAAGCGCTCAGGAAGCAAAAGAAGATGTAGATTTTATGCCACTTAGCGTGGAGTACAAGGAGAAATTCGCTGCTAGCGGACGTTTCCCTGGAGGCTTCATGAAACGCGAAGCGAAACCCTCCGATTACGAAATTTTGATTGCACGATTAATCGACCGTGCGCTTCGTCCATTATTCCCAGAGGATTACCACGCTGACACATTTGTTACAGTTAACCTAATTTCTGCAGAGAAGGACATTATGCCCGACTCTTTAGCAGGATTAGCGGCCTCTGCAGCACTTGCTGTTTCTGACGTTCCTTTCCACGGCCCAATATCTGAGGTTCGAGTAGCCCGCGTTAAAGGCAAATTTATGATTAATCCAACCTTCAAGGAGGTTGAGGAGGCCGATATTGATATGATAGTAGCCGCCACTTACGACAATATACTTATGGTTGAAGGCGAACTTAAAGAGGTATCCGAAGCCGATATGCTCGAGGCTATCAAAATTGCCCACGATGCCATTAAACCACAATGTCTTGCTCAAATAGAACTGGCCAAAGAGGTTGGCGTTATTAAGCGTCAGTACTGCCACGAAACTAACGACGAGGTATTAAAAGCAAAAGTTAACGAGTTCTGCTACGATAAAGTTTACAACATAGCAAAATCGGTTCTTCCTAAACATGAACGTTCCGAAGCCTTTGAGGC
>CAZTVB010000298.1:0-4292 GCA_964616315.1 uncultured Rikenellaceae bacterium | reverse complement strand
CTATAAAACCTATTGATAAAAGTGTTACTATTAAATTTTTAAATAACACATAATCAGTGACTTATTTGCATACCTATTGGCTTTAAATCAATGTAATGGCATTTTTTGCAAAAATCTGGGGTAATATTCTTAAACCATAACTCTCTCCAACTCTGAAATTCTTGAGAATTCAGAATATCAATTAAATTCATGTCCTTAACATTACCAAAGTTTTTTTCTTTAGGAAAAGGCTTGGCACAGCAAGGTGTAATGTACCCATCGAAGGTTACGTAAAAGTGGGTCCAAGGGAAAGGGCACTTTTTAAAACCACTCTCCTCCTCAAAATTGCGTTTTGTAACAATAACATGCTTTGTTTGAGCCACTAAATTCTCAAGTTCATCCAATGCATTCAAAAAAACAGGCGACTTATAGAAATCATAGTAGTCGACAGGAATCTCCGTAATTGATGCAAGGTTAAGTATTGTGAAGTCAACATAAATAACACCAACACTCTCTGCATACTTTACCATATCGGCCATTTGAGTATAGTTCTCCTTTGTAACAACCATATTTATCATTAAATCGGTAGAACTACCTTGGCATAAATCCGATAGGATATGAATATTAGTGTTTAAAGTATCAAAGTTTGAGTTCAGCCTAATGGAGTTGTAAACCTCATTTAAGCCATCAACCGAAATTTGAATGGTATCAAGTTTTCCAACTAAGGGTTTTACTTTCTCTATAAAGTTAGGTAAAACAGCATTGGTGGAAACCGATATAATAACCCCTTTATTTTTAGATTTGATATAGTCGACAATCTCGGACAAATTATTGTATATAAAAGTCTCGCCCATACCCGTTAATCCGATGGAGTCGAGGTATGGTATTTCCTCATCAATAATTTTCTTAGCCAACTCAATGTTCATTCGCCCTTTATCCATATCTTTTCCATACTGGTACTCTCTAGGACAAATTGTACAGGAAAGATTGCATTGGTTTGTTAATTCAATCATTAAAGTGGATGGATATGCCACCTTGGTAGATTTTGAAATCCTATAAAAAAAGTGCTTAACTTTATTTTTGATGTATGACAGTAAGAATCTGTTTTGGGGCAAGTAGTAAGCCCGTTTTAGGGCTTTTCTCAATCGGCGTCTATTCATTATGCTTCTAATTAAATCCCCGCTCCTTTTTTATTCTCTCATACGCCTCGTTTACCATCTTAAATTTTTGCTCAGCAGCAATTCGAACATCATCGCCCAAATGACTTACCTTATCGGGGTGATGCTTAATGGCCATTTGCCTGTAGGCTTTTTTAATTTCATCGTTTGTAGCAGCAGGGGTTACTTCAAGTATTGTGTAATACTTATCGTTATCGGGTATAAACATTGCCTTAATAGAGTCGAAATCAGCATTGGTTAAACTCATATACTCCCCAATTTCCTTAAGAACCTTTAGTTCGTCGGCGCTAATAACGCCATCGGCTTGGGCAATGCCAAATAAAAAATGAAGTAACTGTATGCGTGAGTGATAATCAACATTATCCTTAATCTGATAGCAAACATCCTTTAGTGGTACGGATTGTTTTAGCATATCGCGAAGCAGAATCATGGCCTCACGAGCAGCATCGGCACCGAAATTTTTAAGAAAGTAGCCTTTAACAAAATCTAGTTCCGACTTCAGAACCTTTCCATCGGCCTTCATTATGGCTGATGAGAGCACAAGCAAACTAACCAAGAAACCATTTCTACTAGATTCTCCAGTATATATTTTGGTTTCAACGCTATCGAAAATTGACCCTATTGCAAAACCAATAATTCCGCCAATAGGGCCAAAGATAGCCCACCCAAGTCCTCCTGAAATCCATTTTCCGTATTTCGCCATTGTTCTATAACTTTTTTAATTTTTCAATAATTCCTAACAGCTGAGGTATAAGTAGTTCCTTTCCATCATTATTTATGAGATAATCTGCCAACTTAATTAACTCATCCTGTGTTGCTTGATTTGCCATGCGGCTTTTAACATTATCAACAGAGATGTTATCTCTATCAATCACACGCTGTAACCGAACTTGCTCAGGAGCAACAACTAGGATAGTTTTATCCAGTAATTTATATAGGCCACTCTCAAAAAGAATAGCAGCCTCCTTGAAGATAATTGGAGCACTTGAACTGTTAGCCCAAACTTGAAAATGCCTAGCCACTGCAGGATGAACAATACCATTGAGATTAGCAAGCAATTCCTTATTGTTAAAAACTAATGATGCTAACCTTTGCCTGTCTAGTTTCCCTGAACTATAAATATCATTCCCAAAAAGATTCGAGATGGCTAAAATTACATCATCATCAGTTTCGATGATTTTTTTTGCCTCTACATCAGCATAGTATACAGGATACCCCAACGCCTCAATTACTTTACAAACCGTTGTTTTTCCGCTACCTATTCCGCCAGTTATGCCAACCTTAAGCGTCATTTCGATTTGATGATAAAATCAACATACTTAGGTTGAAAATCGATTCGAGCCACATAGTCAGGGCTTTTTTGAACCGAGATTCTAATTTTTCCACCCGCTATTGCGTCAGAATCGTTAAAGTCGCAAACAAGTTTGAACTGATTTGGTTTAAGCTGAAAGTATTTACTCACGGTTACATTACATTTTATAGTCACCTTTTCGGGGAGCAATATAACCTGTGCTTTTTCTGGTACATTTAGGGGTACTATTGGTACATCTAGTGTTGTTTCTGTGAACTTTTCAACTGGGACTTCAACTGCAACAGTATTTTGTGAGAATGAAACCTGCTGAATAGAAGATAACAAAGCTTTTTCCTTATGGGTTTGCGAAATAAGATTTAGGCTAATAGGTACTGTTTTAATTTCATCGATAGTATCGAGAATTGAGCGAGGACCTGTAATTGTAATAGTCTGTGGACTAACTTTTATGCTTCCTGCAAGCATATGCTGGTTGGCATAGGTTGCAGTGATAATAGGGCTAATCTTTACTACCTTATCCACTACATTAGCCATACTAAAGTAAAGGGTATCGGGCTGAATTCCAAGCAAAATTATATCATCGCTAAGCTGAGGAACAAAAGTGCTCAGTTTATTACTTAACATTAAAAAGTACTCCGAGCCATTGGAGTTTAAATTCAACTTAGCCCCTTTTAAACTAACCTGAAGTGGGCTAAGCAATGCCATTGCTTTATATCGCAACAAGGTGTAACCGTAAGCCTTTACTCGTAGTTGGACAGTGCGTGGAGGGTCACCAACAATTACTTTTCCCTTGGGTGGATTAACCAGTTGAACAGGATAATCAAGGTCAGTAGTGTACTCATGGCTTAATTTGATTAAGAACCACAGTACCGTTGATATAAATAAAAAGAATAGAAATATAGCGAGACGCTTGTTAAATTTAGCTTTCTCGCGATTAACAACAAGATTGAATTGTCTGAGTAATGTTGAGTCCAATTTCTACAAAGAATTACAGGATTCAAAGTAAGTAAATTACAATGAATCCTGTAAATATAATGAAAAAAATCTTACTATCGAGTCTGAATATCGCTTGCGTCGCGAATAATTGTGCTCTTAATAACCTTTACGGTTGCGTTAGTATCAATTTCAACTACAGCGTACTCTTCTTTAATCTCTATAATTTTTCCGTAGATACCTCCAGCAATAATTACCTTATCGCCCTTTGCTAGAGACTCTTGGAATTTACGAAGTTCTTTTTGACGTTTCATCTGTGGACGAATCATAAAAAAGTAGAATACCACGATGATTAGACCAAACATTAAAAAGGTCATCCAAGGATTTGCTTGCTGTTGCTGTAAAATAACAAAAAGTAATGATTTCATATTCAATAATTTAAATTGGTTTCTGATTAAAATTCACGATGCAAAGTTATAATTTATTTTTATACTAACCGTTACTACCTTCAACCACATTGGCTTTAATAGTAACAGACTTGTCCATTATTGGTGAGTTTGTTCGTAATGTAACAGATTTATACTGCGAACCATACCATCCTTTGCTATTAAAAACAATCTCGATATAGCCCTCCTCCCCTGGCTTCAACATTTTGCTGCTAAGTTTTGAACTTGTACAACCGCAACTTGGTATTACATCCTTTATAATTAGAACACCATCGCCAGAGTTTTTGAATTTAAACGAATGCGATACAACCTCGCCGCTGGTTATTGTTCCAAAATCGAAAAAATCCTCGATATACTCCAAATTAGCCACTTTGGTTGAATCCACCTCAACTGTATTGTCCTTAGTTTCGTTACTGCCCGAGGAACACGATAAAAATAATACAACAG
>CAZTVB010000297.1:0-4295 GCA_964616315.1 uncultured Rikenellaceae bacterium | reverse complement strand
CTCGTGGGCTCGGAGATGTGTATAAGAGACAGATTTTTTAACAGATAACTATTGTAGGTTAAACTTTATTGGGAAAAACTTAACCCCATAGAATTTCCGAGTTAGAATTAGATGTGCTGCATTTTTTTTTTTTTTGATGATTCAGTTTTGGAATAAGTTTTGTTTTATATTTTTTTGTCTTATTTTCGTATTCTATTAATTAATGCTCGATTATGAAGAAAATTAAATTTAGATTGATTCTCGTTGTGCTTGCTATGCTGTGTTTAACTCGAGTTGGAATAGGGCAGGATTTTGAGGTTTCCCCAGTGAGGTTAGAGTTTAATGCTGAACCCGCAACAAATCAGACTAAAACTTTAAACATAAAAAACCATAGTGGACGAAAGACTGCTTACACAATATCTATTTCAGATTTTTTGGTTTCGAGTAATGGTGAGAAAAAGATATTACCCCCAAGTTCAACTAAGCGTTCATGTGCAAATTGGATAAATATTAATCCTGCATTTTTTGAGTTAAATCCAAATGAGGATATCAGTATTCAAATCAGCGTTCTTGTCCCTGGAGAGGATTACGGTGCTGCTTGGTGCATGCTTTATATTCAGCCCTCTGTTGAGCAAACTAGTTGGAATGCAGATAAAAAAATGGGAACAGGTGTTACTGTTACAGGACGAATAGGTGTTGAAATTTATCAATCGCCTCGCTCAAATATTTATCAGTCTTTAAAGATAAGTAATTTGGTTGAAACCACAACTGCAAGTGCCATTAACCGTACCTTCTCAGCTACTGTTGAGAATTTAGGTGATAAGGTTACTAAGTTTAAAGTTTACTTGTTAGCTTCGAATATTTTAACCGCAGAAGAGAAGCAATTTCCTACGCAGGAACTAGAGGTTTTCCCTAAAATGAGTAGGAATGTTGAATTGGTTCTACCAAACGAATTATCGCCAGGGAAGTATGCATTAGCTGCAATTATCGATTATGGTCCTAAGTTCCCATTAGAAGGAGCGCAACTAATTATTGAAGTTAAAGAAACTGTTCGTGCAATAGTGCCCGATACTACTAGGATAAATCCTTAGAAGTTGAAATTCAAGAGAACCATATTCTTTGTTTGTTTTTTTGTTGCCTCAAACCTTGTTTTGGGGCAACAGTCCTTTTTTATGGTTGAGAAAGTTGGGCGTAATGGGTTGGTCAAGGAAAAATATCAAGGGTTTGTTACAGGAGCCGATTCTGTTAGGCAAGGGCGTTACACTATTTTTTTCGATGACGGAAAGGTGCATCAGGAGGGCTATTATCTTAACGGAAAGCCTGATAGTGTTTGGATAACATATTTTCCAAAGGGACCTAGGAAGAGTAAGTTTCTATATGATAATGGATTGAAAAGTGGGGATTTTACTTTTTGGAATATTGATGGTTCTGTTTACCAAACAGGTACTTATTTGTCAGATAAGTTAGATGGACAATTAATTACCTACCACCCCAATGGTAGCATTGATAGTAAGTCGTACTATAGGAACGGAATGTTAAATGGAATGAGCGAAGTTTTTGCCGTGAATGGTAAAACTCGCTTAATCGCCGAGTATAAAAACGATACTGTTAATGGTTTGTGGAAAACCTTTTATGATACTGGAGAGTTGAATTACTTTGGAAGGAAAGTTAACGATAAGTATTACGATACTCTTTATACATATTTTAAAAATGGACAACTACAAAGAAAAGCATTCTATATTGAAGGTAAATTAAATGGGAAGTTAACCAGTTATTATGAGTCAGGCAAAGTTAAGGAGATTTCAGAGTTCAAAAATGGAATACAGGAAGGTGCTTTTGTTGCATTTTATGAAAGTGGTGAAGTGATGGAGAATGGTATGTACCAAAAGGATAAAAGAGAGGGAGGATGGGTTAGTTACTATCCCAATGGGAGTAAATATTCAGAAGGGTTATTTTTGAATGGTTTATATAGTGGTGGTTGGGTTGTTTTTTACGAAAATGGACAGATGAAGCAGCAGGGCGATTATATAGATGGAAAGGCATCTGGACTTTGGAATTATTTTGATAAAACTGGAGCACTTTTACTATCGGGTTTATATATTAACGATAAGCACAATGGAGTATGGACTACGTTTTATCCAGACGGAAACGTGGCAGCGCGAATTTACTACATTAATGGTAAGTCAGTTTCGGTAAAGTGGCTATATGAACCGAATGGAGTTTTAGTCAAACGGATGGAACTTGTGAGTGGACAAAAATAAAGGCTGCAAATTTGCAGCCTTCTTTGTATTGTATGCAGCAATTAAGCATCAATTTTAGCATATTTTGCATGAGTTTCAATGAACTCTCTACGGGGTGGGACTTCGTCGCCCATTAGCATTGAGAAAATTCTATCTGCTTCGGCAGCACTCTCAATGGTTACTTGGCGTAAGATTCTGGTTGCAGGGTTCATTGTTGTATCCCATAATTGCTCGGCGTTCATCTCTCCAAGACCTTTGTAACGCTGAACATGAACAGAGCCGTCCTTACCTTTTCCAATTTCTTCTACCGCTTTTAAGCGTTCCTCTTCGTTCCAGCAGTAGCGTTCTTCTTTCCCTTTTTTTACTAGGTATAATGGTGGAGTGGCAATGTACACGTGACCTTTATTGATTAGGTCAATCATATATCGGAAGAAGAATGTTAAAATTAACGTTGAGATGTGGCTGCCGTCAACATCAGCATCGGTCATAATAATAATTTTATTATAACGAAGCCCCGAAACATTGAGTGCTTTGCTGTCTTCATCGGTACCAATGCTAACCCCGAATGCTGTATAGATATTCTTTATTTCCTCATTCTCGAGAATTCTGTACTGCATTGCTTTCTCAACATTAAGGATTTTACCTCTTAATGGAAGAATAGCTTGGATGCTTCTATCGCGGCCTTGCTTTGCGGTTCCGCCTGCGGAATCACCCTCTACAAGGAAAACTTCTGTACGGGAAGGGTCTCGTTCAGAGCAATCCGATAGTTTTCCTGGTAAACCTGAGCCAGAAAGAACGGTTTTACGTTGCACCATCTCTCTAGCCTTACGAGCTGCGTGACGAGCGGTGGCGGCCAAAATTACCTTTTGAACAATATTGCGAGCATCCTTGGGGTTTTCCTCAAGGTAATTTGCTAAAGCCTCGCTCATTGCTTGGTCAACAGATAGACTAACTTCGGGGTTTCCAAGTTTAGTTTTTGTTTGCCCTTCGAATTGAGGTTCTTGAACCTTGACAGATATTACTGCGGTTAATCCTTCCCGGAAATCGTCGCCGTTAATATCAAATTTGAGTTTTGAGAGCATTCCTGAATCCTCGGCATACTTTTTTAGTGTTCTGGTAAGTGCCCTGCGGAAACCAGTTAAATGTGTACCTCCCTCAATGGTGTTGATGTTGTTAACGTATGAGTGAACATTCTCGGCGAACGAGGTGTTGTACTGCATTGCAACTTCAACTGGAACTTCTCCTTTATCCGATTCAATGTAAATGATTTTTTCAGTTAAGCTTTCTCTGTTTACATCAAGGAACTTGATAAACTCCTTTAATCCTTCCTGTGAGTAGAATTCCTCTTTGCGGAAGTGTGTTGTTCCGTTTTCAACTAGTTCTCGTTTATCTATTAAAGATAAGCGTATCCCTTTGTTAAGGAATGCCAACTCTCGTAAGCGCGATGCTAGTATTTCAAAATTGAATGTTGTTGTTTGAGTGAAAATATCACTATCGGGCAGAAATGTGATGATTGTTCCTGTACTGTCCGATTCGCCAAGTGTTTGTAACTCAGTAATGGCTTTGCCTCTAGAGAACTCCTGTTTGTAAACTTTACCATTCCTGTGAACCTCTGCAAGCAATTTAACGGATAGTGCATTCACGCACGATACCCCAACACCATGCAAACCTCCAGAAACCTTATAGCTATCCTTGTCGAATTTACCTCCAGCATGGAGAACTGTAAGTACAACTTCCAGGGCTGATTTCTTTTCCTTTTCGTGATAGTCCACAGGAATACCACGTCCATTGTCGATTACAGTAATGGATCCGTCTTCGTTAATAATTACCTCAATTTTATCGCAGTGTCCAGCAAGGGCTTCGTCAATAGAGTTATCAACAACCTCGTAAACCAAGTGGTGCAAACCTTTGTTGCCTGTATCGCCAATATACATCGCGGGGCGCATTCTCACCGCTTCTAATCCTTCCAGTACCTGAATGCTATCGGCGGTATAATCCGATTTCCCGTTGGGTTTTGCTAGTTCGTTTTCGTTAATGCTCATAGTAAAATTTATATAAATCCCGAAATACTAATAC
>CAZTVB010000296.1:0-4305 GCA_964616315.1 uncultured Rikenellaceae bacterium | reverse complement strand
CATCCTTATTTGATATTAAATTCAAAAGAATTGCTATATTCGTTGACCAAAACAAAAAAGACTATGATTGGATACGTTATTGCAATTTGCCTATTACTCGTATTTGTATATGTAATTTTCCTTTACAACAGTATAATAAAGAGTAAGAATGAAACCGAAAATGCATTAGGATCTGTTGATGCTACATTAAAGAAACGCTACGACTTAATTCCTAACTTAGTTGAAGTGGTAAAGCAGTATATGGCCTACGAATCAAATCTACTTACCGAAATTACCCGATTAAGGTCTTCCATAAAAGATGATATGAATTTTGATTCAAAACTTGAGGTTTACAAAAATATCAACAAGGAATTAAGTAACATTATGCTTAATGTTGAGAATTACCCAGAACTAAAGGCGAATAAGAATTTTATAAACCTACAGGCATCGTGGAACGAAATTGAAGAGCAAATCTTGGCTGCACGTCGGTTTTATAATACTTCTATTACAGATTATAATAACTCCATAAAGACATTTCCGGCAAATATACTAACCAATATTTTTAGCTTTCAGCCAATGAAAGTAATGGAGTTCGACGAGGTTATTAAACAAAATCCAACCGCTAAAGAGCTATTTAAATAGAAATGAAAACGGAATCGGAATTACGGTTATTTTACAATTTTACTTTACAATCAATTTTAGAACCGCTTGAGAAGTTTCGTGTCGAAAAAATCAGAAAGATTAAAAGACACCTAATTCTTTCTGCACCATTTTTATTAGCTGTTTTTATTGGTATTGTGCTTGGAAGTATACCTCTTATTGTTCTGTCATTTATAATCTTTTTAGTATTCTTTTCTTTTGCACTCCATCATCTAGTCGAAACAGCAACCTATCTGAAAAAGCATTTTAAGTATAAGGTTATGTTCGAGATTATGAATTTTCTCTTTGATGATTATGAGTATATTCCGAACCAAAGGATTTCAAAATCTGTTCTAACCAAGAGTATGCTTTTCCCTATAAACATAGCCGAAACAGATGGTGAAGACTTTATGCGCTTCAGAATGGGAGAAACACGTATTATGTTCTGCGAGATGTTTACTTTTTTCTCCAACAACAAGTTAAACTTTGAAGGCCTGTTTTTATCCGCCTCCTTCAATAAAAATTTCACTTCTAAAACTTTTGTTATAAGTAGGAGACGCAAGAACTCCCTTTTATCAATACCAAGATATTACTTAAATGATATTAAAGATGTTAAACTTGAGGATATACTCTTTAATAAAGAATTCTTCACACTTAGTACCGACCAAATAGAAGCACGCTATATTTTGACTCCTAGTTTAATGCAACGAATACTTGACTACAAAAAGAAAACAGGTAAAAAAATTTCCATTTCATTTGTTGAGAACAGATTGTACTGCACAATACCAAAATACAGCAACCACTTTGAACCTGCTATTTTCCGTCCTTTCGACTTTGAATTTATTAAATACACTTGTGAACCCTTAAAACTTTATACCGATTTAGTTGAAGATTTAAACCTTAATCTTAGGATTTGGACTAAGGTTGAAGAATAAACCTCCACAGGTCATAAACTTAGCGCTAGTCATATAGCGCGATTCACCCTCCTTTCTTACTTAAATCAAAAAAAACTTTTTTTTTCAAAATTCCTTTTAATGTTTTTCGACTTGCTTCGTCATTAAGATGTAAACAAATCAAAAAACATTAACTAAAAACTATTGCTATGAAAACAAGACTTACATTATTAGTTATCGGGTTAGTACTTTGCATCAACCTATTTGCGCAACCAGCATCTATCGAAAAGGTATTTAACGCCTATGCAGGAAAAGACGGAATTACTACAGTCGATTTCTCTGGGAATCTTCTAAATCTAATGTTTAACGAAGGTGAAAAGAACGAAAACTGCTCATTAACATCAGTTAAAATACTTACAGTGGACGATTCAATCTTAAATGGAAAAATCAACTTCTACAAGGAAATAATTCCTAACCTCGATAAGAGTAATTACGAGCAGTTGATGACCGTAAAAAGTAAAGGACAAGATTTTGTGGTTTACTGCAAAAAGGGAAAAAATGCAATAACAGAGTTTGTGCTAGTATCGGGAGGTGATGATAATGTGTTGATTTATGTGGAAGGAAACTTATCTTTGTCTGAAGCAAAACGTATTTCGACCGATTTGGCCCAAAATAAACTAAGAGAACTAGAGAATACCAGCAACTAAATGGATAAGGAGGAGTTCAAAAAGGAGATATTACCGCTGAGCGAGAAAATGTATCGTTTATCGTTTAGGCTTCTTAATGATACTGAATTATCAAAGGATTGTGTTCAAGAATCGTTCTTAAAATTATGGGAAAACAGAGGTAGGCTCAAACAACTCGACAGTATGCAGGCCTTTGCGTTTACTATTGTGCGCAATATTTGTATTGATAAGATAAGGAGAGTAAAGCGCATTAATGAATCGGCTAAAGAAATGCCTAACCATATAGCAGAATCCAATTACGATTTTGTGGAAAGTAAGGTATTAATCCAGCAGTTGATTCAAGATTTACCTCAACAGCAAAGGCTGATTATTGAGCTGAGAGATATTGAGGAGTTCGAGTTCGAGGAGATTGCAGATACGTTGAACCTATCCGTAAACAATGTTAGAGCCAACCTCTCAATTGCAAGGAAGAAAATTAAGGATGAGTTAACTAAAATATACAGCTATGGAGTCGCAAAGGATTAAAACACTGCTGGAAAAATTCTATCAGGGTGAAACAACCCTGGAGGAGGAGAGTTTACTGAAGGAATATTTCAGCAAGAATAGTCCATCGGATATCGATGTAGCCGAAAAATATTTGGTCGATTTCTTCCTTGCAAGCAAAACCCAAATCCCTTTTGATTTGAATGAACAACTCGAGAATCTGATTGAGAATGAATGGGAACGCGAAACAAAACTCAAATTCTCAACCATTCTAAAATGGGCTGGTAGTGTTGCCGCTGTACTGATAGTTGCTTTGGGTATACTTTACTATGAGAATAGAGAAAAGCCCGCGGTACTAGCCGATTCGTACCAAGACCCACAGGAAGCATACGAGGAAACTAAAAAAGTATTACTTTTCATATCCAATAAAATGAATAGTAAAACAGCCAGTTTGAAACATCTATCCGAAATTGATAACTCGCTTAAGCGTTGTAATGAACTGTCGAAAATAGATAAATCACTTAATACTGTTAACAATGAAAATAATTAAAATACTACTGCTGAGCCTAATAGCATTTGGTGCCTATGCGCAAAAATCGCCTACCGATGCTATATTCGACAAGTATGCTGAGAAGGAAGGATTTACAACAGTATATATCTCCAAGTATATGTTCAACCTTTTTGCTAATTCCGAAGCAGCAGAGCAGGATGATTTTGTAAAAATCATATCGGGGCTCGAATCAATCAAAATACTATCGGTTGACGATTCGTTGCTGAACATCAAGTTAAACCTATACAAGGAACTTGCACAAACCCTACCCTTCGAAAAGTACGAGGAGTTAATGGTAATCAAGGAGAAAGGCCAAGATACCCGAATGATGATACGTAAGGAGAACGGAAAATTCCGTGAGTTCTTGATGATTGGTGGCGGAAGGGATAATTTTCTGATAAGCATAACAGGAAATATCAATCTAGAATCCATCAGCAAACTCTCAAAAACAATGAATATAAAGGAACTGGAGGGAGTTGATAAACTCGAAACAAAATCTCAATCCAAATAATTTTTTTACGAGGTCTTTGACCTCGTTTTTTTTTGAACAATTAAAATATTTTATGAAATTAAAACTACAATTATAGTTTTAAATTAAAAAATATAGTATACATTTGCAATAAGTGTTAATTAAAATACTATGAAAGAAATAACCAAAGCACAGGAAGAGATTTTAAGGGCTCTATGGGAGATTAAAAACGGTGCAGCAAGTGATGTTCTTGATGCACTTCCAAACCCTAAACCTGCCTACAATACAGTTTCCACTGTAATTAAAGTATTGGAGAAGAAGGGTTATGTAGCCCATAATACATATGGAAAAACAAATGTTTACTATGCAATAATATCTAAGCAGGAGTACGCTCAATACCAACTTAAACAAACGGTAAAAGGTCTGTTTAATGGCTCTCTTAATCAAATGGTATCGTCGTTCGTGAAAAACAAAGACGTCAGTCTTAACGAACTTGAAGAGTTAAAAGAAATGATTGAGCAAGAAATTAAAAATCAGAAAAAGTAGTATGAATCCAATACAATACATTCTAGTTGCATCAATTATCCTAAGCATATTCTATATAGT
>CAZTVB010000295.1:0-4314 GCA_964616315.1 uncultured Rikenellaceae bacterium | reverse complement strand
TTTTTTTTCTTAGTCTATAGCGTAAAATCTCAACACTTTTAGGCGATATATTTAATAGTGGTGCAATTTCTTTTGATGAGAATCCTAGTCGGAGCAAGGTTGCTAATCGTTTGTCGTTCTCGGTTAGGTCGGGGAACTGGTCGGATAGTCGGTGGTAGAAGTCGCGATGCATTTTTTCCGCCTCAACATTGAAATCCTTCACCTTGTCGGAATTATTCATTTTCTGCTTAATCAGAATAATTAATCCGTCTATTTTGGCCGATTTCTCCGTGTCGCTTTTTATGTTTTTAATTTCCGTTAAACTTTCAAGAACTGATGACAAAAAGTTCTGTTGTTCAATAATATTTAAGGCGTAATTGACTAATTCTTTGCGTTTAAACTCTAATTTGTTTGAAAGTGATGAGTTTTCGAGTCGTATAGTTTTGAGTTCGAGATCTGTTAACGCTTGCTGGGCTGCAAAAAAATCGCTCTGTTTTTTGTGAAGTTCATTTTGTGCCTTAACCCTTAATCTTTGTTGCACTATAATATAGTAAATAAGTAATGTTACAATTGCTGCAATTACTATAAGGGCAAATGGCCATACCATGTTTATCGTTGTTGCTGAGCCTGTTGTAATAGGCTTGTTTTTAATTTGCTCAATTGCAGAAGATTCAGCTGAATTTGTTACCGCGAGATTGAATACATTTTGAATGAAAAATAAGGCGAAGAATGAAAGGATACATGCAGCAACTGGTGTAATTATCCATCCAAGCAGAATTCCTCTTAATGTTTTGAATTTTATTTCCTGCACCCCCTTTACTAATCCAATTCCAATAACGGCTCCTACCACTAATTGCGAACTCGAAACAGGAACCAACGGAATTCTGGGTAGCCCTATATATTCTAGAAAATTGGATAAGCCAGTGGACGAAAAAATAAATAACACTAAGGCTTGTGACAAAACAACAACTATTGCTGCTTCGGAGGAAAGATTCATAATTCCCTCGCCAACGGTTTCCATTACTTTTGAACCATAAGTGAAAACACCTACAGCAATAGAAATTCCTCCTAGTAAGAATATTAGTTGTTCTCCGTTTATTTGAAAAACACCTAAATCAATGGCTAAATTAGGGGCAGAACCAATAAATACGCCAACCACATTGGCAATATTATTGGCTCCTAAGCTGTAGGCTCCAAATGCACCCACAATAATTAGTCCCCAACGAATGTAACCATCTAATCTTATGAGGTGAATTTGCAATTTGTGTAGTAACCATCGGACAAAAATGAAAAGTAGTGCGGCGAAAATAATTCCGATAATTGGGCCTACTATCCATGAAGATACTATGGTGGTAAGTATTGAGTAGTCTGTCTTGTTTTTTGTGAATAAATTCCAACCTATAATTGCACCTACAATTGCTTGAGTTGTTGAAACGGGCAACTTGTTTTTAGTCATTACAAAAACGGTTAACCCTGCGCATAGCGCAACTGTAAAGGCGCCACCAATAGCATCAACAGCCCCGAGTTTGCTTAGTGTTTCTGTTGTGCCTCCACCCTGAATTGTGGCCCCAAGAACTATGAATATGCTGGCAATAATTGCGGCCGTTCTGAAACGTAACATTTTTGACCCCACTGCCGTGCCAAAAACATTTGCAGCATCGTTAGCGCCTAACGACCAACCTAAGAATAACCCACTCGATAAAAATAGCAGAAACACTCCTTATTATATTATATAGTTCGTTTAATAGCCATAATTGATAACAGGTCGGCCACTTTTTCCGCCTCGTCCGAAACGTTTTCTATATGCAGAGTAAAGTATCGCAAATGGAATTTCTCACTTAATTTGAGATTTGGCATATCGCGGAACACTTTTCTTTTAATGGCCGTTGCCATTTTGTCCGTTTCTTTTTCAAAGAAATATACTCTATGCAACTGATCCTTAACTGTATCCGGAGATCTGAAAAAGGCTCGTACAGCAGGTATTAACGATTCAACTGCCGATACCGATAATTCTGTTAGCTTGCTAAAGTCCTGATTTAGTTCAGTTGGGATGTTGGGGATTTCAACATCAAATTGTGCAAGGTTTCCCTTTGTGATGTCGATAATAGTGTCCATATCCTCAAGTAATTTTAAAATATCTCCTCGAAATTGGGGCATAAGTGACTGAGAGTAGAGTAGGTTCTCGATTTCACGCCTTAGTAAATCAGCGTTTGACTCCAGTTTAATTAGATTTGCCAAGTTGTCATTAAAGTTCTCGGTGTTTCCGTACAGATAATTGTTGACACCATTTTTAAATACAAGTACACCTTGATCTACAGTGTCGAAGAAATTATCTAAAAGTTCAATTACTTTTTTGGAATTATTAAACTTTATCATTTCTGAACTATTAAGTTATTACAACTTAACAAAGTTATGAATTAATAATTCCCAAAAGTCAATTTGTAGTTAAGTAATTAAATTGCTCAGAAAATAAAAAGGTAGAGTTTGATATTAAATTAAAAATCTGATTAATATTTATTTAAATAAAATTTGTATAGTTGATTTAATAATTTTTATTTTTTTTAAATAAAATTGTAGAGTTTAAGTATGGTGAATAATTTTTTTTTTTAGTGCTGTTGTGAACTCTCAAAAAAGAAAAATCCTGAATTTTTATAAACACATTACACTATTCTTTTTTCAAGTGTAAATCCTATTTGTTTATGATGGTTTTCAGCAACGGATTATATGTAGGCTGTTACTTCAACCTCAATCAAAGCCCCATGATGCAAATCACGAGTGGGTATAACGGCTCTTGCAGGTTTATGCTGTCCAAAAAAGTTGGAGTAAATGCCGTTCACAGTATCCCAGTACTTTATATCAGAAACATAAATCCGCACTTGTAGGACTTTATCCTTGCCACTACCTGCTTCAAAGAGTATTTTTCCAATGTTACTCAAAACCTGATGTGTTTGCGCCTCAATACCTTCAGGAATAGCTCGTGTTTCAGGAATGCGGGGCAGTTGTCCTGCAAGGTATAGTATCCCATTATGTTCTATGCATTGCGAGTAATGTCCGTTACTCTTTGGCATATCCGGGGTTTCAATTATTCTCATGGGTTAATTTTTTGTTTTTTCACTTTTCTGTAGCAAAGATAAAACAACCAAATTGAAATTGTTGTTATTTTTTCTTTATTTGCCCTTTATCTGTCAGTTAAACAGTATTTTGCACAATCTATTTGTGCTTTAATTTAAAAATAGTACTATATTTCGTACAATTCTTTGTGTTATTACCTACACAACCTTATTTATTAACCAACTAAACTAAAAACAAATGAAGAAGATTAGTATTTGGGTTATTGTTTTAACCTTAATTGCCCTTGCTGGCTGTAAGAATGATGATGGTACGAAAGAATCATATAAGGAGGTTTATCCTAAAACCCCACTTACAGGTCAAGAGATCAACAATATCATTCGGGAAACACTTAATAAGACTGGCGATTTTGATTGGAATAAGGCCGATGTGTTTGTGCTTTGGAGCGCACTTACCCATGGTAACAATATTTTAACCATTGGTTTCGATGAACAACCATTTGCTGCAGTTAACTCAAAAAGTTCAGAGAATGTCAAGAAGGAGATTCTTGAGCAAATTGTAAGTCTTGAAAAGGATTTAACAGAGAACGCTCGAAAGGGCGAAAATATTCTTATAACCGAAGGAAAGGAACTTAATTTTATTGATGTTTATGTGTCGAGCATTGAAACTATTGTTGCCCTCAAAATGAACACGAAGATTCGCTATATGGAACCTTCGGGTTACCGCTATTTCGATTTCGAGCCAATGGCAAAGAGCGATTCTGGTTGCGATACAGATCCGGAAACAATTAATTCTGGCGACTATACCGTTGTTGATCCAACCTGTCAGGTTTCGTGGACTTACTACAAACACAATATTCCCAGCGCTTGGACTTACAGCACGGGTAGTGGCGTAACTGTTGGTCTTATTGATACTGGCGTTTCCTCGGAGCAATCGTTGTTAGGTTCAAGTTTTAACCAAGGTTACTCTTCGGGTCGTACAATTACTAAGTATGGGGTGTATGTGAATTCTGTTTGGCCTTGGTCAACAACTACTGATGGTTCTGCCGATAAGTGTGGACACGGAACTTTAATGGCTTCAACACTCGCCGCACCACGCAATAATTTAGGATATCCTGTTGGTGTAGCTTACAACTGCAATCTTGTTGCTTACAGGGCAACTGGCGATGTTGTGCTGGATGGCTACCATGAGCAACGCGGGGTTAGCCGTGCGTTAACCGAGTTGGCAAATATGACCAGTGTAAAAGTAATATCAATGTCCATTGGA
>CAZTVB010000294.1:0-4342 GCA_964616315.1 uncultured Rikenellaceae bacterium | reverse complement strand
CTACTCGATAGCCTAAATATTCAATCGTTCAAAAATCACATACTTACACGCCGTGCATCAATTTACAGGTCCAATGGCGAGTACGGCAAGGCTTTAACCGATTTTTACACGGTTTTAGAGAGTCAGAAAAAAGCTGGCAATGTTAAAGGTGAGGCCTCAGCGCTAAACCATATTGGCGCAGTTTACAGGCTTCGGGGCGATTATCCTTCGGCCTTAGAGTACTACTTTAAATCGTTATCCCTCTACCAATCAATAAACGATAAACGAGGATTATCGCAACAGCTCAACAACATTGGGGTTGTTCATCTTTACCAAAAAATATACGATAAAGCGCTGGAGTACTACCAGCAATCGCTCAGGATTGAGGAGGAACTTGGCGACGACGAAGGTATTGGCATTTCGTACCTGAACATTGGCGAGGTTTATCGCAAAAAAGGCGCTTTCGATAAAGCAATAGACTACTACCTAAAGGCCCTCATTTACACAAACAAGACTGGCGACGTTGATGGAATTGGAACTATATACAACGAGATTGCAGGCATAAACATTGAAAAAGGAGAGGTAAGCGATGTTCTTAGCTATTTAGATAAAGCAAAGGAATCGTTTATCAAACTTGGTAGCAAGTTCAGGCTTTCGGAGTGCGAAATGAATTACGGAAATTTTTACCTCAACACTCGCAACTTCAACCAAGCGCTTAATCACTACAACGAAGCATTAAAGTTGGCGCGCGAAACGGGCTCAATGGAAATAGTTAGCAATGCCAACAAACAGCTGAGCATTGTTTACGACAAAATGAATAATCCTATTAAGGCATACTCTCACTTCAAAGCGCACATATCGTCGCGCGACAGCCTTTTCAGTGAGGAGAACACTCGCAAATCCATTCAGGCTGAAATGTTCTACAAATTTGAACGACAGCAGGAGGAGGTAAAGCTTGAGCAGGCAAAAAAGGATGCTGTAAATGCCGAAAAGAGTCAGCGCCAAAGAATTGTCAGGAATTTCCTCCTATTGCTGATAGCACTGGGAGCCATTTTAATTGCAGTAATTCTAATTGCGCTAAAAAACATTCGAAAGATAAATGAGGATTTACGGAATCATCAGGACGAGATTCTAGAGAAAAACGAGGAGCTACAGCAGCAACAGGAGGAGATTTTAGCCCAACGCGACGAGATTGAGCGGAAAAACCTTTACCTGGAACAATCGAGACAAATTATTGCCGATAAAAACGAACGAATGGTTAGCAGCATTGAGTACGCACAAACCATTCAGGAAGCATTACTACCCAACGAGGAAGACCTGAAAAAGATTTTCAAGGATCATTTTGTGATTTATTTACCCAAAGACATTGTTTCGGGCGATTTTTACTGGACAAGTAGCACTAAGGACTACACTCACATTGCGGTGATGGACTGTACAGGACACGGAGTTCCGGGCTCGTTTATGTCGTTAATTGGGAATACGCTGTTAAATCAGATAGTGAATGAGTGGCAAATAAAGAATCCAGCACTTGTTCTGGAGAATCTGCATGAGCAACTCCGTAAGGCTTTAAAACAAAACGAAATTGATAAGAAACTGCACGCGAGCATAGATATTGGGTTCGTAACAATTGATTATAGCAACAATAAAATTCTATATGCTGGGGCAAATCGTCCGCTGCTTATTATCACTAAGAATGGATTAAACAAAATAGCGGGTGATATAAGATCGACAGGCGGATTCCAACCCGAACACAAACGGAAATTCTCCAATAAGGAGGTAGATTTAATTTCTCCATCCTGTATATATCTTACCACCGACGGATTTACTGACCAGATGAGTCCAGATAAAAGAAAATTCGGACAGAAGCGCCTTTACGAATTACTGGAGCAAATGCACGATAAACCCATGAACGTTCAAAAAGATATTCTCCTTAACATGCTGGAAAATCATAAAAACATTGAGGATCAACTCGACGATATTTGCATTTTCGGCATAAAACTATAACCTAAAAACCTCGAATATTAAAATCGGTAAACTTCTTAGGCTCTAACTCTCTTATAACTACATCCTCTACATTGGAGCGTGAAGGACCAATGCTGCATAAATCAATAAACTGAACTAATACAGAATCATCGGCCTCGGCCTCAACGTAAACATTACCATCGGCGCAGTTCATCACATAACCGTTAACACCTAACTGCATTGCAGTTCGCATAACAAAATAGCGAAAGCCAACACCCTGCACTCGTCCTTTTATCGTAAGAGAAACTGTTTTCACTTGTAGAGAATTTCAACCTCAACACAAAAATAATTCTATCTTTGACACAAGTCAAACAAAACTGAAACAGGATGGTACTCGATTATTTTCTTGTTGCAATTGCCATTATCCTTGTTATTCTAGGATTACTCGGATGCATACTGCCCATTATTCCAGGCCCACCATTTAGTTGGGGCGGTTTGCTTACGGTTTACTTTACTCAGTATGGAAACTTTAGTGGAAGTTTACTGCTCTGGACAGGAATTTTTGCACTTTTAGTAACCATTGCCGATTACATTTTGCCTATATGGGCAACTAAGAAAATGGGAGGAACAAAACGTGGAGTTTGGGGTGCAACAATTGGGCTTGTTATAGGGATATTTATATTCCCTCCATTTGGCATTATAATAGGCCCATTTGTAGGAGCATTTCTTGGCGAATACACCAATAAAAATACCGAAAACAAAAGCAACCCGTGGCTCTCGGCTACAGGTTCTTTCATTGGTTTTCTACTGGGTACTGGGCTAAAATTTGCTATATCAGGAGTAATAACCTACCACTTTGTGGTGGAAACATTCCTTCGCTAGAAAGGTAAGCCTTAACTTACTCAGCAGGTTTTGTATCGTTTTTACGGAAAGCGTTGTTCACTTTTATGTTACGACCCTTAACTTGAGAATCGTTAAGAGCAGCGATAGCTTTTAGACCATCTTCGTCGCTTTCCATTTCGACAAAACCATAACCTTTGGATTTTCCAGAGGCTTTGTCAGCAATAATTTTCACTTCTTTAACGCTACCGTAAGGAACAAAAAGCTCTTTTAACTCATCGGTAGTCATTGAATACGAAATGTTTCCTACATAAATCATCATAAGGCAAAGAATTATTATAACACCAAACTAAAATTAGTGTTAAAAAACAATAAAAGCAAAAAAAGCAGCTAAAAAGCTGCTTTTTTCCTGAAATATTCGTTTGCTAATTACTGACCTAGAGTAGCTACCATCACCGCTTTAATAGTGTGTACGCGGTTTTCAGCCTCATCGAACACAATAGAAGCAGGAGATTCAAATACCTCCTCGGTTACCTCCATTGACTCAAGACCGAATTTCTTGAAAATTTCCTCACCTACAGCAGTCTTACGGTTGTGGAATGCTGGTAAGCAATGCATAAACTTGCAGTTAGGATTACCAGTTAGTTCCATTGCTTTTTTATTAACTTGGTAAGGAGTAAGCAATTTGATTCTCTCATCCCAAACTGAATCTGGCTCACCCATCGATACCCAAACGTCCGTATAAAGGAAATCGCAACCCTTAACTCCTTCTTCAACCTTCTCAGTTAAAGTGATTTTAGCGCCAGTTTCCTTTGCAATCTCACGACATTTAGCAACTAACTCTTCCTGTGGCCAGCAAGCTTTAGGAGCACACGCTCTGAAATCCATACCCATTTTAGCAGCACCAACCATTAGGGAGTTACCCATGTTGTTACGAGCATCGCCCATGTAGCAGAATGCAACCTCGTTCAAAGGTTTGCTGCTATGCTCGCGCATAGTTAGGAAGTCTGCTAGAATTTGAGTTGGGTGGAATTCGGTTGTTAAACCGTTCCACACAGGTACACCTGAATACTTAGCAAGAGTTTCAACAATCTCCTGAGAGTAACCACGGTACTCAATACCATCGTACATACGTCCAAGAACGCGAGCGGTATCCTCCATAGACTCTTTTTTACCCA
Organism: uncultured Rikenellaceae bacterium; assembly: GCA_964616315.1. Taxonomy (GTDB): domain Bacteria; phylum Bacteroidota; class Bacteroidia; order Bacteroidales; family Tenuifilaceae; genus SB25. The sequence continues at coordinate 383 of CAZTVB010000294.1, read as the reverse complement.
TTTGCGAACCAGCAGGGCCTAGGTAGGTAACGTGTGCACCTTGGTCATATGCAGCAACCTCGAATGCGCAACGTGTACGGGTTGAATCCTTCTCGAAAAGAAGAACAATATTTTTACCTTTTAAACGAGGAATCTCGTTTCCAGTGTACTTTGCCTTTTTAAGATCGGCAGATAAATCGAGTAAAAATTGAATTTCCTTTGGAGTGAAATCCAAAAGTTTTAGAAAACTGCGATTTCTTAAGTTGAATGACATAGCTTTATGTTTTAAAGTGATTAACTTAAACTCTAGTATTCCATTGTAATTTTGGTACCGTAGCTTCTATCTTCAAGTTTAGTAGCCTCGGTAATAACGCTTTTCTTTCCACCATTCTCAATAAAGGTTA
>CAZTVB010000293.1:0-4348 GCA_964616315.1 uncultured Rikenellaceae bacterium | reverse complement strand
GTGCTTAAAGTTTATGGGAAAGATCCAAATATGGCAAAGTTTTTGTCAGAGATAGATAAGATTAAGTTGTTATTTGATGAGGTGAAAATTACTTATGAGGTTGGTGAGCCAGAAATGGTAGAGGTTAACGGTGAGTTAACATTTACACAAACCGATAAGCAGATAGTTGAAATGAGCGATGAAACTTACAACAAGATTATTGAAAGTATTCAGAAACTCAGAAGCGATCTTACAAAATTTTAGGAAATTATTAGGTTATGAAAAGAATACTCTTTGTGTTTGCAGTTGTTCTTCTGGGTGTAGCGTTTACAAATAGCGCTAAAGCACAGTCTGAAGAAGAGTTGGTTCAAATTTGCGGAATGATTGCAAAGGAGGCGTCATTTTTAAAGGATTTCCGTATTAAACTTGATGCGGGAGACCCTCCCCCAAAGCAACGTTTCCCTGTAATTCTTAAGAAAGACGTTAAGTACCGATTCTCAGTATGTAACTCTAAGGACTATGAAGGTAAAGTGATGTTGGAGTTATATGACAATAACCGAATGCTTGCAACAACCTATGTAATTGCATCGGGAAAGGACTATCCTTCAATTGACTGGGTTTGCTCAAAAACAGGGGCTTATCATTTAATATTTACATTCCGCGACGGGAAGGCAGGCCTTGCGGTTGGCTTACTTTCGATGGTTGAAATGCTTTAAAATAATTGCTATTATAATTTAAAAGTCTCCCTGCTTGGGGAGACTTTTCTTTTTAAAACCATTACTGATTATTTATACCCGATTGCTGAATACCCTACCCAGTGGTGAATATTGGCTATTGCAGTTTTTCCCATTTCTATATCATCAACTGGTATTGATGAGTGGTCAATACTTGTGGAATATCCTATAAAATCTCCGTTAAGGGGCTCTCCTCCCTGATAATCATTTAAATAAAATGCTGTAGATAATCCTAATGGTATACTATATCGCCCGCACCACGTCCATTTGTATTCCTTGTAATCGGTTGGATTAACTGTGTATTCAAAGAATTTTTGAATTTTTTGCTGGGTTATATTGCCAACAAGGCTATTGTTGATTATCTCATATTCTAGCTCTACAGCCTTTTTATAGCCAGAGGTGTCTGCGCCAAATAGAGCATTGTTTTTGCCACCCCAATCCTCGTCGCCATAGTGAACCGCATCTGTAGTAACAAGTAGTGCAAAATCAACTCCCCATTTAAGATTATCCTCCTTGGCTATACTATGAATAGAAGTAGCTAGTTCTTTTGATATCTCATTAATTCTATTCAATGACATATATGGAACTAAAATTGGTATTATCTCTACTTCTGGATTGAAATGCTGTAGTATTGGTAGCATAGATTCTAATGAGTGCTCAACAATCTGCATGCTATCGTGTACCTCAGCCATATCTTTTGGCATTCTTGATAGTATTTTCTCTCTCATATTGGAGACCTTGATGTTGCTATAAGGGCCATGCCAGTGTGTAAAACTGTCGAAAATCAGTTTGTTTTCCAGGTTGATTTTTTTTGCCTTATGGGCAACTCCGAAAATAATTACTGTTTTAGCTTTAATGTTGCGCAAAACCGCAGGGTATTGCCATCCTACATAGGTGTAATCATCGTGTGGACAAATTGCCAATCGATACGATTCGTTAATCGGTTTTTTCTTAAGCGTATCGCCATAAAGACGATTAATTCTAACAATTATGCTATCAACCTGATATGTCTTGCTGGCAAAACCAACGGTATCAACCATTTGTCGGATTGATACAAGTTGTTTTTCTGAGTGATTGCATCCAGTTATTATTAAAATCAGTAGAACTAAGATCTTGCTATTCATCTCTTTGATATTTTGATGACCAAATTACATAGTTTTTAATCCATTCACAATAAGCGATTTTGTTAAAAACTTATTGTTGAATTAATTCTTAATTAGTTTTTTATTATTTATTAAGTTATTTCGGCTGTAATTGGTTATGCTTAACAGCATCATTGCTTTAAATATTGCCGTAAATTGCATGCTCATTTACATCATTTTATAACTTTGCAATCCGAAATCCAAATAGTCTGATTATGGCAGAAAAAAGCAACGAAAAGCTTTTTACCGAATTTCCCCCAGTTTCTACACAGGAATGGGAATCGGTAATACGCGAGGATTTGAAAGGAGCCGATTACGATAAAAAGTTAGTATGGAAAACTATCGAGGGCATCAACGTTAAGCCCTACTATCGTTCCGAAGACCTTGCTAATATCGAAACAACCTATGTGAAACCCGGACAATTCCCTTACGTTCGTGGTAATCACGAGAAGGGCAATCATTGGTTAATTCGTCAGGACATTGAGGTTTGCTTAGACAAACCAACCGATGCCAACCGTAAAGCCATTGATATGATTGCAAAGGGTGTTGAATCGCTAGGATTCAATCTTTGCAATGAGTGTGAACCCACTCTCGATTCCATAAGCCGTTTGCTTAAGGATATCGACCTAAATCAGGTTGAAATTAATTTTACTGGAGGTTTTGCTACCGCAAAGGCGTTACCTTTCATCGTAAAATTCTTAGAGCAAAGTCGTTTCGATGCTCAAAAAATTAGATTTTCTATCGATTACAGCCCATTAACATCACTAACGTTAAACGGTAAGTTCTGCTGCGATAACGACGCTTCGTTCGAAGGGTTAGTTTCAGTTATACTTGCCGTTAAGAATTTCCCAAATTTCAGGGTGATTGGTGTTAACGGACATATTTTCCACAATAGCGGTTCGTCTATTGTTCAGGAGTTAGGTTTTTCGCTTGCAATGGCTAGTTACTATCTAACAGTTTTAACTGAGAAAGGTTTTACTGTTGATGAGGTTGCAACCAGAATGAGTTTCAACTTTGCGATTAGCTCCAGTTACTTTATGGAGATTGCAAAGTTCCGAGCTGCACGTTTGCTTTGGGCAAAAATGGTTGAGGTTTACAACCCTGCATCAGCTAAATCTTCTCAAATGAGAATTCATGCTGAAACCAGCTGTTGGAATAAAACCGTTTACGATGCTTACGTAAATATGCTTCGTACAACCACCGAGGGTATGTCGGCTGTGCTTGCAGGAGTTGACTCGTTGAATGTTCTTCCATTTGATGCTCCATACGCTGAGTCATCTGTTTTCTCAGAGAGAATTGCTCGGAACCAGCAGTTGCTTCTACGTGAGGAATCTTACTTGGGTCAAGTTGCAGACCCTTCTGCTGGAAGTTACTATATTGAGAATTTAACCATGTCTATTGCAGAGAATGCATGGAATCAATTCTTGAAGATTGATGAGATGGGTGGCTATAAGGAATCGTTCATTAAAGGTTATGTTCAGGCTCAAATTGCTGAGGTTTCCAACAAGCGCGATACTAATATTGCAAATCGCCGTGAGACCGTACTTGGAACAAACCAGTACCCTAACTTCAACGAGATTGCTGATACAAAGGCTGTAAGTGCCAATGCTGTTACCCGCAAAGCATCCGAAAAACCTGCCGATGCAATTGCATTACCTTTGGTTCCTTACCGTGGCGCTCAAGCTTTTGAAGAGTTGCGTTACAGAACCGATGTTAGCGGACGTCGTCCAAAGGTGTTTATGCTAACATTAGGTAGTTTAGCAATGCGCAGAGCAAGAGCTCAGTTTAGCTGCAACTTCTTTGCTGTGGCAGGTTTTGAGGTAATTGATAATATTGGCTTCAAAACTGTTGACGAAGGTGTTAAGGCTGCTCTTGATGCAAAATCCGATATCATTGTTATTTGTAGTTCCGATGAGGAGTATGCAACTCTTGCAATTGAGGCGTTTGAGAAATTGAACGAGAAGGCAATTTATGTAGTTGCTGGTGACCCTGCTTGCAAGCCTGAACTAGAGGCTAAAGGAATCAACAACTACATTAATGTTAAGAGCAACCTGTTAGAGACATTGAAGGGATATCAAAATCTTTTAAATATTTAATTAAACGCTAAGCCGCAAAGTCGCAAAGATGAAGTCGAAACCTGAATACGAGGAAATAGCAAAGTCGATTCTTAATAGTGCTTTTGAAGTGCATAAGGAATTGGGACCTGGTTTACTCGAATCAGTTTATGAGATTTGTCTTGCAGAAGAATTAATTAGGAATGGCTTGTCGATTAAAAGTCAGGTTAAGCTGCCAGTTTTTTATAAAGGTAAAGAGTTGAATAAAGATTTCTATATTGATATTTTAGTTGAGGAATCAATTATTATTGAACTAAAATCAGTGGAGGTGCTATTGCCTGTTCACGAAGTTCAACTATTAACCTATATGAAATTGGCAGATAAAAGACTTGGTTTTTTGATAAATTTCAATGTGCCTTATTTAAAGGATGGAATTAAA
>CAZTVB010000292.1:0-4350 GCA_964616315.1 uncultured Rikenellaceae bacterium | reverse complement strand
CGGGCTGTTTCCATTAACTTCAAACGGGTTGCATTTCCTTGTTTGGAGTCCATATCATTATTTTTTCTCAAAGTTAGAAAATGAGTTTAAAATAAACATACGTTTTTAACAGTTGTTTTGTTAAATAGTTTTTAAAATTGCAAAATAAAACGTTAAGAGTCAAATATTCGAAATATGAAAAGAAAACTCAACAATCCATACACACAACTTCCTGACCACAAATGCTTTTGTTGCTCAACAAGAAACCCTATCGGTTTAAATTTAACCTTTTGGTACAATGACGAGACTAAAACCGTTGAAACAAGTTGGCTTGCACATGAGTTTTACCAAGGTTATGCAGGAGTTCTTCATGGTGGTATTCAATCTACCTTAATGGATGAGGTAGCCAGTTGGTGTATATACATTCTTTTAGAAACAGCAGGAGTAACTACAAACCTCAATGTAACCTACAGAAAACCTGTTATAATTGAAAAAGGAGTAATAAGGATTGTTGGAAAATTAAAACACGTTGAGAAAAGAATAGCCACAATCCATACAGAACTATACGATGGCGAAGGCAATATGTGTAGCGAAGCCGAAGTAAAATATTTTATCTATCCAAAGGAGAAAGCCATTAAAGAATTAAACTATCCTGGCATATCAGCATTCTAATAATAAGAGTTTTTCATAGGGTTTATTCATTTTAACACATCTTAACCTTTAAGATGTTCAGCATTTGCAGCACTTGTTTTTCAATGGTCGTCTGTTTAATAAACCTAAACCTACTTTTATGGCTGGTAACATAAAAAAAGCACTGTGGATAATGTTCTTTTTATCGCTCTGTACAATACTAAGTTATGGAATAGATGAACCTAAAAGGCTATACAAAGCAAATCCTATAAATCCAACTCCACCAATAATTGATGGGGTTCTCGACGACAAAATCTGGCAAAAGGGTGAATGGGAAGGAAATTTCACCCAGCACGAACCTTATAATGGTGTCCAGCCTACACAACCTACCGAATTCAAGATATACTACGACAAAGATTTCCTTTACGCAGCCTTCAGAATGCTTGACAATAATCCAGAGGCAATAGTATCGAGAGTTACTCAGCGCGATGCAGTAGAAGGTGATTGGGTTGCACTAGGAATAGACTCCTATTTCGACAAACGTACTGCGTTTATTTTTTGTGTTAGCGTGTCGGGGGTTAAAAATGACCTGGTAATGACGGAGAATGGTGACAAAGAGGACAACAACTGGAATCCAATTTGGTGGGTTAAAACTGCACGCTCACCCGAAGGATGGACTGCAGAAATGAAAATTCCACTAAACCAACTTCGCTTTGCAAACACAGGCGATTTAACCTGGGGGTTACAGGTTGCCCGATACATCCACAGAAATCAGGAACAATCGATGTGGCAGCATGTTCCCAAAGATGCTCCTGGATTTGTTCATATGTTTGGGGAGATGAATGGATTGCATGGATTAACACCAAAACGGCAAATTGAGGTAGCGCCATACTTTGTGGCAAAAACTGAAAGTTTTAAGAAAGAAATAGGTAATCCTTTTGTTACTGGTAAACGTAATGATTTAAATGCAGGTGTAGATGCAAAAATTGGTTTAACCAATAACTTTACCTTAGATTTAACGGTAAATCCTGATTTTGGACAAGTAGAATCAGACCCATCACAAATAAATCTTTCGGCTTTCGAAACCTACTTTGAGGAGAAAAGACCATTCTTTATTGAAGGTAACAACATGCTAAGTTTCGGGCTAATGTTTGGTGATGGCGATTTGGCCTCGCAAAATCTATTCTATTCACGCCGAATTGGCCGTTCACCCCAAATATATCCTGATATTGATGATGATGAATATTTAAAAATGCCATCAAATACAGCCATACTGGGTGCTGCAAAAATCACTGGACGAACCAACAACGGCATGTCTATCGGAGTTCTTGAGAGTTTAACTGCAAACTCGTTTGCCAGAATTGATAGTATTGGAGACAGAAGCGTTCAAATTGTAGAACCATTAACCAATTATACTGTTGGCAGTTTAAGACAAGAACTTAATAAAGGAAACACCATTGTATCCGGTATTTTCACTTCTACAAATAGGCAATTAACCACGGAAACTGAAGATTACTTACATCGCAACGCTTTTACTGGAGGTCTTGACCTACAGCACATGTGGGCTAATAAAAAATACCTATGGGGGGCAAAATTTTACTTTAGTCATGTAAATGGAACCGAAGAAGCAATTTTACAAACCCAACGCTCTTCGGCAAGATACTTTCAACGACCAGATGCAAATTATGTTAGCCTTGACTCATCGCGTAACTCACTAACGGGAACTGGTGGAGGTGTTCAAATTGGAAAAATTGGCGAAGGACATTTGCGGTATATGGGAATGTTATCGTGGAAATCACCCCAATTAGAAATAAATGATATTGGATATACCGAGAGTGTTGATGATATTTTTCAAGTTATTTGGGTTGGATTACGTTACTGGGAACCAAAATTTATCTTCCGTAATATCAATTTAAACTTTAACCAATGGACTGGCTGGAACTTTGGGGGACAATCTACCTACAAAGGCGGAAATATTAACTTTTACCTTCAGTTCACTAACTACTGGGGCTTTGGAGGCGGTATAAATAGAAGTGGGGAGAATTTAAGTTCACACGCACTAAGGGGTGGACCAATGCTTAAAACCCCTGGCAGCTGGAATACATGGTACAACCTAAGCAGCGACCAACGTAAAAAGGTTACCGTTGATTTTGGCGGAAACACACAATACGGTGATGTAAATTACAACAAATACCAAGAATTATATGCAACATTATCATACAAACCCACCAATAGTCTTACAATCAGATTAAGTCCAAACTATTCCGAATCCAGAAACGACTTACAATATGTAACTAACATTGAAGACAATAATGGCAATGTAATCCGCTATATGAGAGGAACTATTAATCAGCAAACGCTATCTCTATCTCTCCGCTTGGAATATAGTATTAATCCGAACCTTTCGGTTCAGTACTATGGTCGACCATTCTTTGCATCGGGAAAATATCACGATTTCAAATACATTATTGACCCTGATGCTAACAAGTACTCCAACAGATTTTACCAACTGTTACCTTCTCAAATTAACTACGATGCCAATAATGAAACGTATTTAGTTGATGAAAATACAGATGGAACAACTGATTATTCTTTCGACAACAGGAACTTCAACTTTATGGATTTTCAATCAAACTTTATTGTTCGATGGGAATACAGACCTGGTTCAACCGTATTTTTTGTTTGGACCATGAGTAAGCAAACATCGGAATCGGTTTACAGCACATCGCTAAATAACGATATGGATAATCTTTACGATACACACCCTCACAATATATTCCTAGTAAAATTTTCTTACAGATTTAATTAGAACTAATGGATTAGACCCTAGATTTAAAGAAAAGTCAATTCAAAAACTTATCAAAAACAATTATGGAGTGAAGATGTGAAAATCTTCACTCTTTTTTTCTGAACATTGTGACAGATAGGTGTGTTATTAACTAAATGCTAAAAACTATGATACGTATAATTACTATTGCAATTATGCTATTTATTTCAAGCATATTAACCGCTCAAACACATAAAAACAATAAAAATATGTCCGAGAAACAGATTGAGGTTGCCACACTTGGAGCAGGATGCTTCTGGTGTGTTGAAGCCATTTTTAGCAGGCTCGATGGAGTAATCAAAGTAGAATCAGGCTACTCAGGTGGTACAGTTAAGAATCCAACCTACAAGGAAGTTTGTGAGGGAAATACTGGACACGCAGAAGTTATTCAGGTAACGTTTAATCCTTCAAAAATACCTTTCTCGAAAATTCTGGAAGTTTACTTTAAAACCCACGACCCTACTACTTTAAACAGGCAGGGTGCCGATATTGGAACCCAATACCGCTCAGTAATATTCTACCATTCCGAAGTACAAAAAATAACGGCTGAAGAAATAAAAAAGAAACTGAACGACGCAGGAATATGGAGTAGTCCAATTGTAACTGCAATTGACCCTTATGTAGTATTTTTCAAAGCCGAAGATTACCATCAGGATTATTACGCCAACAACAAAAATCAGCCGTACTGTAGGATGACAATCACTCCTAAAATTGAAAAATTTGAGAAAATTTTTAAAGGTTATATGAAGAAATAGGTTAATAGACTTTCAATATCCGCTTAATTGATTAAACCTAATATGCTATATTGCATCAAAATGTTGATGTTTGCTAATCTATTAACCTACAATAAAAATTATGAAACGATTAAGTTTGTTAATTCTTGCAACTATGCTAATAGCAGGAAACGCTAACTC
>CAZTVB010000291.1:0-4382 GCA_964616315.1 uncultured Rikenellaceae bacterium | reverse complement strand
GAATTAGGGTTGGTATAACCCAAGGCGATATAAATGGTATTGGATACGAGGTAATTATAAAAACGCTGATGGATCCTAGGGTTGAGGAGTTTTGTACTCCAATTGTGTATGGTTCGCCGAAAGTTGCTGCATACCATCGCAAAGCCCTGAATGTGGAAAATTTTACCTTCAACCAAATAAAGGATGCCGACGAAGCCACTGCACGGAAGGCTTATATTATCAATTGTATGGACGATAATGTGAGGGTTGAGTTAGGAAAATCTACTGAGTACGGTGGTCAAGGGTCAATCCTTGCATTACAGGCTGCTATTGCTGATATTAAAGCAGGTAAAATAGATGTACTGGTTACAGCGCCTATAAATAAGTATAACATCCAAAGTCCTGATTTTAAGTTTCCAGGACACACAGAGTATCTAGCAAGTGCATTCAATACTCAGGAAGTGTTAATGCTACTTGTAAGCGAAACCATGAAGGTTGGTGTGGTTACTGGACACGTTCCGCTATCGCAGGTTCCTTCGTTAATTACCAAGGAGGCAATTCTTAAAAAATTGCGACTATTAAATAAATCGATGATTGAGGATTTTGGCATACGTAGGCCAAGAATTGCTGTTATGGGGTTGAATCCGCACGCTGGCGATCAGGGTGTAATTGGTTTGGAGGAGCGCGATATTATTATACCTGCATTAACTCAAGCAAACGAGGAGGGTATTGTTGCAATGGGACCTTATCCTTCCGATGGTTTCTTTGGCTCGGATAGTTTCACAAAGTTCGATGCAATTCTCGCAATGTACCACGACCAAGGGTTAGCGCCTTTTAAAGTTGTAAACTTTGACTCTGGGGTGAACTTTACATCGGGCTTGCCAATAATTCGCACATCGCCCGACCATGGTACTGCCTATGATTTAGCAGGAAAAAATGAGGCTAATCCAAACTCATTCCGTCAAGCATTATATTTGGCTGTGGATTTATTCAAGAATAGGCAAACTCACAAGGATTTGACCGCAAATCCACTAAGGTCAGTTGACCCAGAAAAGATATAATGTTTTTTATCATAGATTGAAGTTTTCGGTTGAACAAAATCCAGCCCAGATATGTACGAATATATAGTTGGAACGCTCGAAGAAATAACCCCAACTCATGCAATTGTCGATAATAGTGGAGTAGGATACTTTGTAAGTATATCGCTCCAAACATATACAGCAATAGATGGTAAAAAGGATGCTAAACTTTACCTACATCAGGTGGTAAGGGAGGATGCTCTTTTGCTTTATGGGTTTGCATCAATGCAGGAGCGTGAACTATTCCGTTTATTAATAAGCGTATCGGGTGTTGGCGCAAATACTGCAAGGTTAATACTTTCGTCACTTTCCGTGGCAGAAGTACAGGCCGCAATATCAACAGAAAATATCAACATAATAAAGCAAGTAAAAGGGATTGGTTTAAAAACAGCCCAGCGGATTATTGTTGATTTGAAGGATAAAATGGCGGGAGTTGATATTTCATCAGCACAAATATTTAGCTCCGCAAACAATACAACTAAGCAAGAAGCGTTATCAGCATTGGTAATGTTAGGTTTTGCAAAAGCGGCTGCAGATAAAGCGCTCGATCAAATTATTAAAACAGAGGGCGATTTAACTGTTGAAGGGCTTATTAAATCAGCATTGAAAAGATTATAGATTTATTTAGAGTTACTAAGATTGGATTTGGTTAAGGGTTACTATAAAAAATACTTTCATTTAGGATTACTATCCTTAGTTTTTCTATTGTTTTCTTATGTATCTAGCGGGCAGGAGCAAGATACATCCAGATTGCCGTTACCCATACCTCAAAAAGATATTTTGAGCAAAGAAAAGGGGCATTCGCCGCTTTTTCTTGATAATCCCTCTAACATCAAAGAAGAGGTAATATACGATCCCGCAACTCAACAGTATACCGTTTACGAGAAAGTAGGAACATACAACATCGCTTTACCCAAAGTAATGAGTGTAGAGGAGTATCGTCGATATCGAGTTGAGCGTGGAATGCGCGAGTACTGGAAACAAAAACAAACTGGAGAGACATCCGGTAAGGGTGATGGTATACTTCCTCGGATTCAGGTAAACTGGGAAACCTTCGATAGAGTATTTGGTAGTAACACAATAGAAATTATTCCGCAAGGAAGTGCAGAATTGATATTCGGCATTTCAAGCACAAAAATAGAAAATCCAACTCTACAAAAAGAGCAACAAAAGAATATTGCTTTCGATTTTCAGTCGCAAATCCAAATGAATGTCACCGGTAAGATTGGTGAGAAGTTAAAAATGGAGGTTAACTACAATACCCAAGCTACGTTTGATTTTGAGAATAACGTTAAGGTTGAGTATAACGGATTTGAGGACGAAATAATTCAAAAAATAGAAGCAGGAAATGTGTCGCTGCCTTTGCCTGGAACACTTATAACTGGTAGCCAGAGTTTATTTGGATTTAAAACACAACTTAAATTTGGGAAATTGAATGTTACCAGTGTGGTTTCAAAGCAGAATGGACAAACACAGGTGATTGAGGTTAAGGGCGGTGCGCAAATCCGTGATTTTGAGATTAAGGCCGATGAATACGATGCAAACCGACACTTCTTTCTATCCCATTATTTTCGCGATCAGTATAACGAAGCATTAAGATATTTACCAATTGTAAACTCCAAGGTTCTGATTACAAAAATAGAAGTTTGGGTGACCAATAGGCAAACAAACTTTGAAAATGCTCGGAACATTCTTGCTTTTGCTGATTTAGGCGAAACAGATAATCACATTTTTGCCCCCAGCGTTGTTCATCCAACAGGAGCAGGTCCAGTTGATAACGGAAGGAATGATCTTTACCAGCAAATGACCACGACCTATTCTGCCATAAGGGATATTTCGCAGGTTAACTCTGCTTTATCTCCTTTAGTTAGTTTAGGATTTCGAGGAGGTAGAGATTATGAGAAAATAGAATATGCTAGGAAACTTTCCACCAATGAATTTAAACTAAACGATAAACTTGGCTATATTTCGCTTAGTTCCTCACTCAATAACGACGAGGTTCTTGCGGTTGCATTTGAATATACCATAGATGGTAACACATATAAGGTTGGGGAGTTCTCTACCGATGGGGTGTCGGCACCTCAAACGCTGGTTCTTAAGCTCTTAAAAGGGACAAGTCTCTCTCCTGCTCTTCCTACCTGGGACTTAATGATGAAGAATATTTATTCGTTAAATGCGTATTCAATCAGTCCTGACCAATTTAGGTTGGATGTATTGTATCAAAACGATGCAACGGGTGCTCCTATTAACTATATTGAGGAAGGGGCAATCTCCAAAGTTCCTTTACTTAAGGTTTTAAATTTAGATAATCTTAAATCAAACAACGATGCAGGTTCCGATGGTGTTTTCGATTTTATGTCGGATACAACTATTATAAAATCGAGTGGTAAAGTTATTTTTCCATTGCTTGAGCCCTTTGGTAGCGATTTAGCCTCTAGGATTGGCGACCCAATCACCGCGTCCAAATATGTTTATCAAGAGCTTTACGATTCTACGCTTACCAAAGCAAGGCAAATTGCTGAAAAGAATAAATTCATATTAAGGGGATCCTATCAGTCGGCCGGGGGTTCGGAAATATTTTTGAATGCTATGAATATCCCTAAGGGTTCGGTTGTAGTGACTTCTGGAGGCATTCCCCTTGTTGAGGATAAGCAGTATATTGTGGATTATAATTTGGGTACGGTCAGGATTATAGATCAAGGGCTTTTGGAATCGGGCAATACTATAACTGTTTCTGTTGAAAGCAATGCTCTTTTTAGCCTTCAAACCAAATCTTTGGTTGGAACTCACTTTGACTATAAGTTTTCCGATAATTTTAATGTGGGGGCAACAATTCTGAATCTTACGGAAAGACCATTAACATCCAAGGTTAGTTTTGGGAATGAGGCTATCTCAAATACAATCTGGGGGTTCAATACATCTTACCAGACCGAATCAAAATTTTTGACAAAAATGGTAGATTGGCTTCCGCTAATACAGACAAAGGAGAAATCGACCATTGCTTTCGATGCGGAATTTGCCCATTTTATTCCAGGCCACTCAAGGGCAATAGGGAAAGCAGGTACAGTTTATATTGATGATTTTGAAGGAAGTAGCACGAGTATACCTATTCTTAGTTGGATTGATTGGAGGCTTGCCAGTACACCTCAAGGACAGCCACTCCTTTTTCCTGAGGCTTCTTTTAATAACGATTTACGTTATGGTTTTAATAGAGCAAAACTAGCATGGTATCATATCGACCCGCTATTTTTACGTAATACCTCCTACACTCCAGCATATCTTAGAAATAGTGATAAATATCAAGGAAGTCACTGGGTTAGGGAA
>CAZTVB010000290.1:0-4382 GCA_964616315.1 uncultured Rikenellaceae bacterium | reverse complement strand
AAATTTGATAATTCTCTTAACGTTTGCTGAACTGGAATCTCTTCCTTGCTTTTGGCTGACCTGGCTTCTTACGCTCAACTTCGCGTGGGTCGCGGGTCATAAATCCGTGAGCTTTAAGAGCTGGTTTGTTCTCAGCGTTAAACTCAACTAATGCACGAGCAATGCCTAAGCGTAAAGCCTCTGCTTGTCCTTTTTCGCCACCGCCATCAAGGGTTACCTTGATATCGAAATTCTCGGTTACGTTAAGAACCATCAAAGGTTGCTTTACTACGTAGTGAAGTAGCTCAGAGCTGAAGTAATCTTTTAAGTCTCTACCATTTATGGTGATATTGCCTTTACCTTCTTTGAGGTAAACACGGGCAACTGCAGACTTTCTTCTTCCTAATCCGTTATAAACCTGCATAAGTTAACTATTTAATTGTGCTTAATTCAATTTGCTTGGGTTTTTGAGCCTCGTGTGGGTGCTCATTACCAGCATAAACGTAAAGGTTTCTGAAAACAGCATTAGCTAATCTGTTTTTTGGCAGCATACCTTTAACAGCATGTTCGATAACCCAAATAGGCTTGCGTTGAAGCATTTCCTTTGGGGTAGCAAAGCGTTGTCCACCAGGGAAACCTGTGTGACGAACATACTCTTTGTCAGTTAACTTGCGTCCGGTTAAACGAACTTTCTCGGCGTTGATAATGATTACATTATCGCCGCAATCAACATGTGGTGTGTAATTGGGTTTGTGCTTGCCGCGTAGCATTTTAGCAACTTGGCTCGATAACCTACCAAGAACTTGGTCGGTTGCATCAATTACTACCCACTCTTTTGTAACGGTTGCCTTATTGGCCATTACCGTTCTGTAACTTAATGTGTCCACTGTAAACTCCTAACTTTTAAGTTAATACCTACTTTTTGTGATCCTATAATTTATAATAAGCGGGATGCAAAATTACAACTATTTATTTAAACAACAATATGTTTTTCAGGATGATTTTAAAAAAATAAGTGGTGAGAGTGTTTATCCGTTAACTTGCCCATCACATAGTCTATCATAACAATTTTCCAATACATTTGTCGTTTCACTTTATGTTATTAGTTTGGTTGTAATTTTACATTTATTCGTTTATGCTTTTTTCATCATCTGTTCATCGTTGGGCATACATAGTTGCTTTGGCAATTACAGTTTGCTCTTTACCATTTTCCCCGTTCACAGTTAGTGTTGGAATTATTGCAATGCTAGTAAACTTCGTTGTGGAGGGAAATTGGGCGTATAAGTTGGGTGTTTTTAAGGGTAATAAAGCTCTGTGGATCTCTTATCTCATTTACGTTCCAATTCTTTACAGCGCTTTCTATTCCTCGAATTTCCCTGTTACTCTCAAAGAGTTGCGCTTATGGCTTCCCTTTATTGTTGTTCCAGCAATTGTAGCGCTTAGTGGACCTTTCAACAATAAAGAGTTTAAATGGATAATGCTTCTTTTTGTTTTAGCCGTTTTTGTAGCATCTATTATAAGCTCTACTTATCTTTTTAGCATATCTTCAGATTTGGTCATTGATGTTCGCCAGATATCATTGTTTATTTCCCATATACGCTTTTCGTTAATGGTTAATTTGGCCATAGCTATCATCATTCATTATGTAGTGTTGGATAATGGGCTAGAAAAAATTCATAAGTTTTTGCTTTCTATGGTGATGTTATGGCTTGTAGCTTTCCTCTTCATTCTTCAATCTTTTACAGGCATTGCAATGCTTTTTCTTTTAGTTTTCTTGGGCTTTATGTGGTTGTATATAAAGCAAAAGGGTCCAGTTACCCGTTTTGTTCTAGCTTCAACCTTTTTTTCGCTCGTGTTCATTATTGTATCTACCATAACCCATAAGGTAGATAGGTATTATACTCGGAACTATACCGATTTTAGCACTTTAATGCAAAGAACAGTTAACGGTACGCCTTATCAGCACGATACAGTAAGGAGAGTCTACGAGAATGGCAATTTACTCTACATCAATATATGCGACCCAGAGCTAAGCAAACAGTGGGCGAGGAGGAGCATTCTTCCTTTCGATAGTTTAGATAATAAAGGTCAACCGCTGAATCATACAATTATTCGATATTTAACATCACTAGGATACACTAAAGATTCAGTTGGAATATGGAAACTTAGCGATGAGGATATTGCATTTATTGAGAATGGAGCAACCAGCGTTGTATTTAAGGAGAGTAAATTAGGCATTGATACTCGACTTTATCAACTGCTCTGGGAAATTGATGCTTATAGAACAGAAGGGTCAGTCAGTTACAGTTCAGTTATTCAACGTTTGGTCTTTGCTAAGGCCGCTTTGTTTGTAATTAAAGATAATTTCTGGGTTGGAGTAGGATGGGGCGATATCCAGGAATCTTTAAATCAGTATTACAAGGTTCATGAACTTGGCTTGCCAGATAATCTTTGGTTTATGCCACACAATCAGTACCTAACCGTTTGGGTGGGTGCAGGTTTTATTGGACTTGCTATTTTCATGGTGGCACTATTAGTTCCATTTATTTTGAGAAATAGATATAAATATTTTTTACCGGTCTACTTCCTGGCGATAATAATGGTTTCGATGTTGAGCGAGGATACTTTTGAAAGTCATATCGGGATAACCATTGCTGTTCTTTTTGGATCATTATTTATTTTTGGTGATAATTTTTTACCCAAAATCAATGAATCCAATCCGACTAACCTCTGATTTTTATTCAAGAGATGTATTGTTGGTTGCCCCAGAATTGCTCGGCAAGCAACTGGTTAGTGTATTGCCCGATGGTTCAATTCTAAGGTACCTGATTACAGAGGCTGAAGCCTACAAAGGTACTGGCGACTTGGCTTGCCACGCTAGCAAAGGCAGAACCGAGCGTAATAAGGTTATGTTTCAGCAGGGCGGATTGGTTTACGTGTACTTAATATATGGAATGTACTGGATGCTGAATGTTGTTACATCCGTTGAGGGTGATCCTGAAGCAGTTTTGATTAGGGGAATTAAAGGTTATTCAGGTCCAGGTAAATTGACAAGGCATCTTTGCATTGACAAAAGTTTTTACGCCGAAGATCTTGCATCCTCGCCAAGGATTTGGATAGAGGATGTTGGGATAACTCCTAAAATTAAAACCACACCCCGAATTGGCATCGATTACGCTGGGCCATACTGGGCAAATATCCCTTGGCGTTTTATAATTGATGAGAAAGTATAGGATTAATAAGTTTTATTATCACAGGATTTCAACATAGATAGTTATGAAAATTGTATTTGCAGAACCAATTGGTATGACAAGCAGCACGAAAGCATCTTTTGCTAATGAAATGCAAGATTTAGGTCATGCTGTTGAATATCATGATGATTTAATTAAGGATCAGTCCGATCTTAGCAAAAGGGCTGTAGATGCAGATGTTTTAGTTTTAAGCAATCAGCCATTGTCGGCCACTACTATCAATGGATTAGAGAAGCTTAAAATGATTTCTGTCGCTTTTACCGGCGTAGACCATTTGCCGCTAGATTATTGTCGCGATAAAAAAATCCTTATCAGTAATGCTGCAGGTTATAGTACCACAGCTGTGGCCGAGTTAACTATCTCAATGGCAATATCCTTGATGAGAAAAGTTGTGGAGTTGGATTCTTCCACAAGGAATGGTGGTACCCGTAGAGGTTTTCTTGGCGGAGAACTATGCGGTAAAACCTTTGGAATTGTTGGTTTGGGAGCAATTGGTACTAGAGTTGCGCAGCTTGCTAACGCTTTTGGGTGTAATGTAATTGCCTATAGCAGAACTCCAAAATATATCCAAGGTATTAACCTTGTTGGGTTAGACGAACTTTTTTCTAGTTCAGACATTGTATCGCTTCATATTCCTGCTACGAGTCAAACAGTTGGGATGGTTAACCATAAGCTTATTAGCGCCATGAAACCCAACTCTATACTTATCAATACGGCTCGCGGTACTTTGGTGGATTATAGCGTACTATCCAAAGCACTTAACGATGGATTAATTGCTGGTGCAGCAGTTGATGTTTACGAGCATGAACCACCAATTGAAAGCGACCATCCTTTGTTTAAATCCCCTAACACAATACTCTTACCCCATATAGGCTATGCCACTAAGGAGGCAATTGATAGAAGAACTGGTATTGTGTTAGAGAATATTCGTTGTTGGTTAAAAAATATTCCTCAGAATGTGGTTGTATAGCAATGGGATACGGAAAAAATGAAAATTTTTTAAAAAAATATTTGGAACAAATTAAATAAATATATTACATTTGCACCGCTAAAGAAAACAGCACTCCTCATTAGCTCAGTTGGTTAGAGCACCTGACTGTTAATCAGGGGGTCCTAGGTTCAAGTCCTAGATGAGGAGCAAGCCCCGATGAG
>CAZTVB010000289.1:0-4408 GCA_964616315.1 uncultured Rikenellaceae bacterium | reverse complement strand
AATTCAGTTTCCCTTAATTCCTCTAAGGCTTCGTCCAGAATTCGTTGGTATGTTTCAAAGCCAATATCGGCAATGAATCCGCTTTGCTCGCCACCAAGCAAATTGCCTGCACCTCGAATGTCTAGGTCTTGCATTGCAATGCTAAAGCCGCTTCCAAGTTCGGAGAATTCTTCAATGGCTTTTAATCTTCTGCGAGCATCGTTGGTGAGGGTTTCCAGCGGAGGAGCCAGCAAGTAGCAGAAGGCTTTCTTGTTCGAGCGTCCAACCCTTCCGCGTAGTTGATGCAAATCGCTCAACCCAAACATTTGAGCGTTGTTTATTATTATAGTGTTAGCATTGGAGATATCCAGTCCCGATTCAATTATAGAGGTTGATATTAATACATCATAATCGCCATTAATAAATTCGAGCATAATTTTTTCCAACTTTGCAGGCTCCATTTGGCCGTGAGCCACTGCCGTTTTTACTTTCGGGCAGATTTTGTGAATCATTATCTGTACCTCGGCAATGTTCTGCACACGGTTATGTACGAAGAAAACCTGTCCACCCCGTGAAACCTCGTACTCAATGGCCTCTTTTATTATGTCGGTATTAAACGTATGAAGTTCAGTTAATATTGGATGTCTATTGGGCGGAGGGGTGTTTATAATGGATAAATCCCGAGCTCCCATTAGCGAGAACTGTAATGTTCTTGGAATTGGTGTGGCTGTTAATGTTAGTGTATCAACGTTGAGTTTTAGCTGTTTTAACTTTTCCTTTGCGGCAACGCCAAACTTTTGCTCCTCATCAACAACTAGCAATCCCAAATCCTTAAATTTTATTGAGTCCTTAAGTAATGAATGTGTTCCTATGAGAATATCAATCTTACCCTCTGTAATTTTCTGGTGTATTTCGCGTTGCTGTGCTGCAGTTTTCATCCTGCTAACAAACTCAATATTGCAGGGCAAGTTTTTCAGCCTATTACTGAATGTCCGATAATGCTGTAAAGCAAGAATTGTGGTGGGAACCAGAACGGCAACCTGCTTGCTATCGGCAACGGCTTTGAATGCCGCTCTAACAGCAACTTCGGTTTTGCCAAAGCCAACATCGCCACAAACAAGCCTATCCATTGGTCTATCCAACTCCATATCCTCCTTAACAGCAGTAGTGGCTTTAACTTGGTCGGGGGTATCCTCGTAAATAAACGATGCCTCAAGCTCTTGCTGTAGGTAACTGTCGGGTGAGAACTGGAAGCCTGTCTGTGTTTTCCTTTTTGCGTAAAGCGCAATAAGGTCTTTGGCAATATCCTTAATTTTACGCTTGGTATTCTGCTTTAGTTTTTGCCAAGCTCCAGAACCTAACTTATATATTTTGGGTGATTCGGCATCTTTCCCTCTATATTTTGAAATCTTATGAAGATTGTGGATGTTAACCAGTAGCGTGTCGTTATCCTGATACGTTAAGCGAATGGCTTCCTGCTTTTTACCATTCACAATGGTTGAAACCAATCCTCCAAAAACTCCAATCCCATGGTCGATATGCACCACGTAGTCGCCCGGTTGTAGGTTGATTAACTCTTGCATTGTAATTGCATCGCGACGGCTAAACTCGTGCTTGAGTTTATACTTGTGGTAGCGGTCGAAAATTTGATGGTCGGTGTAGAAACAAATCCTCAAATTGTGGTCAACAAACCCCTCATGAATGGTTCCAGAGGTTGATGTGTAAACCAGTTCCTTATTTATAGTGTGCAGGATATTTTCTAGTCGCTCTAGTTGGGTAGGATTATCGGCAAGAATGTATGTGGTGTAGCCCTTAAGGGTGTTTTCGTTAAGATTTTCGGCAAGGAGTTCAAAGTTTTTGTTGAATGGAGGCTGAGGCGATGTGCTAAACTCTACATTTTGATTAGAACGAAACAAAGGCTTAACTCCGAACTCAACAGTGGATTTTCCCTTTAGGCTATCCATAAAATCTTTACCCGAGCCATAGATTCTTGATAAATCCTGTGCATTATTAGATTCTTGGCTAATTAGCGAGAATAACTCATTTAACCTACCAATGATAATTTCAGGATTTTTCAGCCAAACAATTGTGTTTTCGGGCAGAACTTCGGTAATAAGATTTTTTTGTTCATCATCCTCAGTTTTTTCCTGCAAATTAGGAACAATGGCAATGGATTCCAGCAGTTCTTTGGAGAGTTGATCCTCCACATCGAAGGTTCTTATGGTTTCAACCTCATCGCCAAAAAAATCCAGCCTGTAAGGATTTGCCGACGAAAATGAGAATATATCAACAATACTACCTCGAATTGAGAACTGCCCTGGTTCGTAAACAAAATCAACCCGTTCAAAACCATACTCATGCAGAACATCGTTAATAAAATCGGGCGATATTTTTTCACCTTTTTTTAGGTAAAGACTATTCTTTTGCAGTTTGTCAATTGTAACAACCTTCTCAAAAATAGCATCGGGATAAGTAATAATTATAGCCTGTTTTGTGGGATTATCCCTTAGTATAGGTAGCAGGTTTAAAACATCTGTACGTTGAATAATTGCCTCGGATAGGGTTTGCCCGTACTGAACCGAGCGTTTGAACGACGAAGGAAAAAAATACGAAACGCCTTCGGGCAGAATTCCCGATAAATCGTTGAATAGATATGCCGCTTCTTCCTTGTCATTTACAATTATAACATTGGGAACGCTTAACGATTGTAATACGTTCGCAGCAACAAATGAAATCGAAGAACCTGAGAGTCCCTTCAAATAAACACTTACAGGCTTGTTTTCGAGCAAGATACATAGTTCCTTGCTTTTAGGGCTACTGTAGATGCTTTGAAATATGTTTCTAAGATCTAACAAGGTGGATTGTTTTTGAGCAACGCGCAAAATTAACAAATAATAAAACACCCCGACAAAATAGTCGGGGTAGTTTTAGGTTAAGGGTTTGTATAAGGGATGGGTTGTTAGTTTCTTCTATTCATATTTTTTTAGGCACTCTTCAACTTTATCAACCATATTGGCTGAGCCAACATATAAAGGTACTCGTTGATGTAGTGATTCTGGTTTAATATCAAGGATTCTTTGTGTACCGTCATAAGCTCTACCTCCTGCTTGCTCGGCAAGGAATGCAATTGGATTGCACTCATATATTAACCGAAGTTTACCTTTTGGTGCCGATGCGGTTGGTGGATATAAGAAAATTCCACCTTTTAAAAGGTTCCGGTGAAAATCGGATACTAGTGAACCAATATATCGTGCAGAGTAAGGTCTATGGGTTGCTTTATCGTCGTGTTTGCAGAAGTCTATGTAATCCTTTACGCCTTGAGGAAAATGGCCGTAGTTCCCTTCGTTAACTGAATAAATACTTCCGTTGAGTGGTGTGTTAATGCTGTAGTTGGATAAGCAGAATTCTCCAATAGATGGATCTAATGTGAATCCGTGAACACCACGACCTGTAGTATAAACAAGCATTGTAGATGAACCATAAATTATGTATCCCGATGCAACCTGTTTATTGCCAGGTTGAAGGAAATCCTCCATGGTGGCTTTCTCTCCACGAGGGCTGATTCGTTTGTAAACACTAAAAATAGTTCCAATAGAAACGTTTACATCGATGTTGGATGACCCGTCAAGCGGATCCATACAGAATATGTAGTTCCCGTCTTTCGATAGATCATCATCCCAAGTAATGATTTCTTGATCTTCCTCCGATGCTACTCCACAGCATTCTCGGCTATTCTTTAGTGCATTTATTAATTGCCAGTTTGAGAATATATCTAGTTTTTTTTGATCCTCACCTTGAACGTTAACATTTCCTGCTTCGCCAAGAATATCAACCAAACCAGCTTTATTAACTTTTTTGTTGATGAGTTTAGCAGCAACGCCAACATGGTAGATTAATCGGGTAAATTCCCCTGTTGCGTAAGGAATATCGGCCTGTCGTTCAATTAAGAACTGTGTAAGAGTTTTTACGTTATATCCTTGCATAAACCGAGCTAAATTTCTGGTTCAATTCTGCGGCTAAAGGTAGCCAATTTGTCTAAATCCAAAAAATAAAGTCAGCAAAAATTCCAAATTTAAAACGTTTGCGCTCGTGTTTGGTGATTGTGTCTAATTTGTTTAAAAAAAGAATCCCTTAGAATATTGTAGGGTTCAAAACAATGATTTAAGTTTGAAGTAAAATTTATCAAAGTATGGACAATTCAGCAATCCGCGTTTTTAAGTTTGGTGGTGCATCAGTAAAATCGGGCGATGGAATTAAGAATTTGGTAACCATTGTGCAAAAGTTTTCTCAGGACAAGGTAGTTGTTGTGGTGTCGGCAATGGGAAAAACTACAAACGCACTGGAACGAATCCTTGCTGCTTACTTAAATTCCGATAGTTCAATCAGTTCAGACCTAGAAACCCTGAAGGGTTATCACTTTGGTGTAGCC
>CAZTVB010000288.1:0-4413 GCA_964616315.1 uncultured Rikenellaceae bacterium | reverse complement strand
TTTACAAACTCTTTATATAGTTCATTTATTCCAAAACGAGCATCAATTTTATAAAAATCGGTAATTGCGTAACCGTGATACGACCACTGTGGTTGGTTATTCTCAAGAACAGGAGTCATCCATAGAGTTGTAACGCCCAGCTGATTAAAGTAATCCAAATGATTAATAATGCCCTGTAAATCGCCGCCATGTCTGGCATAAGGCTCTTTACGGTTGTGCTTATCTGGCATGCCTTTAACTGAGTCGATGGATGGATTTCCATCGGAAAATCTATCAGGAACCATTAAGTAAACCACGTCGGAGTTATCAAAACCTTTTCGTTCAGCAGAACCTTTTGCTCTATCCCACAATTCGTATTGAATTACTAATGGCTTACCCTTTGAAAACTTAAATTCAATTGGAAGTTTTCCCGATTTAGCATCAGAACTAATGGTCAAATTCAAAAATAGATAATTTGGGTTTTCAACCTTTTCAGTGCTTTCAAGAACAACACCATTGTAATTGATTGAAACTTTGGCAGAAGAAATATCTTGCCCGTATACCATTAACTGCAACTTCTGATTTTTCATTCCTACCCACCAATTTGGCGGGTCAATTCTGCTTACTTTTTGTGAATAGCCATTCATAAAGAACAGAATTAAAGTAATTGATAACAAACGCATTAACATAACTCACTTAACTTATTAGGTTACAAAAAAAGAGGTTGCCAAAGCGGACAACCTCTTTACAATTAGTTTGATATTAACCTCTTCCAATGGCATTAAGGTCGGCAAACGCCTCCTTAAGCCTAACCACTATCGACTCCTCACCTTTGCGTAACCATACGCGTGGGTCGTAGTACTTTTTGTTTGGAGAGTCCTCGCCTTCTGGATTACCAATTTGTCCTTGCAAGTAATCCTTTTTAGCAGTATAGTAATTCTTAATTCCTTCCCAGTAAGCCCACTGTAAATCAGTATCAAGATTCATTTTTATTACTCCATATCCGAGCGCTTCCTCAATTTTTTCCTTCTCAGAGCCACTACCTCCGTGAAATACAAAGTTTACTGGTTTAGCCGCGGTTCCAAATTTCTTCTCAATCAATTCCTGTGAATTCTTAAGAATGCCAGGGTTTAACACCACATTACCGGGCTTGTAAACACCGTGAACATTACCAAACGATGCAGCAATGGTGAAATTAGGGCTAATCTTCATCAGCTCCTCGTATGCATAGGCAACTTCCTCGGGTTGAGTGTAAAGTTTGGAGCTATCAACGCCAGTGTTATCAACACCGTCCTCCTCGCCACCAGTTACGCCAAGCTCAATCTCTAGGGTCATACCCATTTTAGCCATACGGGTAAGGTATTTCTTGCAAATCTCGATATTTTCATGAAGTGGCTCCTCTGACAAATCGAGCATATGTGAGCTGAAAAGAGGTTTTCCAGTCTCTTTAAAGTGTTTTTCGCCAGCATCGAGCAAACCATCAATCCAAGGTAGCAGTTTTTTAGCAGCATGGTCAGTATGAAGCACAACCGGAACACCGTAGGCCTCTGCCATAAGGTGAACGTGCTTTGCACCACTAATTGCACCTAAAATACTTGCCTTTTGACCATCGTTGGATAGTGTTTTACCAGCAATAAACGATGCTCCACTATTTGAAAACTGAATAATTACAGGTGAGCCAACCTCCCTTGCAGTTTCCAAAACTGCATTCATTGTATTTGTTCCTGTAACATTAACTGCAGGAAGTGCAAATTTTTCAGATTTGGCGTACTCAAATAAGTCGCTCAGCTGTTTGCCAGTAATAATTCCGGCTTGAAATCGTTTTGTAGTCATAGTTAATTATGTTAAATGCACCGTAAAGGTAACACTTTCAATTTTAACCTAAGCAAAAACTTGCTTTTGCACAGGAATAGTTATTGGGCTATTTGGAGAAACCTTTTGCTCCTTGCCGTAAACCTTAATGATTATTGAATCGCCAGCTTCATTAATGATTGTTACCTCTTTTGGAGAAACATTTACTTTCAACGTATTCTCTCGGTACCAAACCTTAAAGCTGTACGATTTCCACTCTGCAGGAATTAACGGGTTGAAATTCAACATATCCTCACGAATACGCATTCCGCCAAATCCTTCAACTATAGAAATCCAGGTGCCTGCCATACTTGTAATATGTAGCCCTTCCTTAACCTCGTGGTTGTAATCATCTAGGTCTAAACGGGCAGTGCGAACATAAAGTTCATAAGCCTTGCTCCCATTCCCAACACGCGATGCAAGAACACTGTGAACACAAGGCGAAAGTGATGATTCGTGAACAGTACGAGCCTCGTAGAACTCGTAGTTACGCTTGATGGTTTCTGTATCGAATCTATCCTCAAGGAAATACATACCCTGCAATACATCGGCCTGCTTAATAAAGCAAGAGCGAAGAATACGGTCCCAACTCCATTTTTGATTCAATGGACGCTCTTTAACATCTAAATCCTTCACAAGGATTTGCTCCTTATCCATGTAGCCTTCCTGCTGTAGGTAAACACCTAGTTTTTTATCCTCAGGATAGAACATATTACCACGAATCTCGCGCCATTTTGAAATCTCCTTAGTATCGTCAAACTTGATACGCTTAATCAACTCAGCATATTTAGCTGAATCCTGCGATTTAACGTACTGGGCGGCTTCATCGGCATACTCCATACACCAGCAAGCAATTAAGTTTGTATACCAGTTATTATTAACGTTATTCTCGTACTCATTTGGACCAGTTACACCAAGCATAACATACTTGCCTTTTTCGGCAGAGAAATTGATACGTTGCGCCCAAAAACGAGCGATACCAATAAGCAGCTCAAGACCAAAGTTTACAAGGTAACTCTTATCGCCAGTGTAGCGAACATAGTTATAAACAGCAAAGGCAATGGCTCCATTACGGTGAATCTCCTCGAAGGTGATTTCCCACTCGTTATGGCACTCCTCGCCATTCATTGTAACCATAGGATACAACGCTGCTCCATCCTTAAATCCAAGTTTTGCAGCGTTCTCAATGGCTTTATCGAGTTGCTTATAGCGATACAGAAGTAACTGACGGGCAACCTTTTGTCCGTGTGTAACCATATAGAATGGTAAGCAATAAGCCTCTGTATCCCAATACGTTGAGCCGCCATATTTTTCACCGGTAAAACCTTTAGGGCCAATATTCAAACGTTCATCCTTGCCTGTGTAGGTTTGGCTAAGCTGGAAAATATTGAAACGAATACCCTGCTGAGCGGCTACATCGCCATCGATAGTAATATCGCTATGAAGCCAAATTTCAGCCCAAGCGTTTTTCTGCTCATCAAACATTCTATCGAAACCCTTCGCAATTGCTGCATCCATAGATTTCTCAAGAACCTTAGGGAAAGTTCCTTTTTCGTGGTTTAGACTTGAAATAACCGCAGCAAACTTATAGAGGGTAACCTCATCGCCAGATTTTAGGTTGACAGAATAACGATTATCAACGTACTTCTCCGAGGTATTTACCTGTGGATTTACGTTTGTTTGCTGACCATTAACATAAACAAAATTACGCATGGCATGTCCTACGTGAAAATCGAGTTTCTTGGTACGACACACAATGTAACTCAAGGTATTCCCTTTGATATCAATAATATCCCAGAACTTTTCGCCGTAGTTGGAATCCTCGTTATGCACATCGGCATCGAGGTAAGGCCTTAATTCAACGGTAGCATCGGAGTTAAGCACCTTTACGCTGTAGCGGATTGCTCCAATCTCGCTATCAACCATACTTAAAAAGCGTAACGCTTTTACAGCCACTTTTATGCCTGATTGTAACTCGCAAATGAACGAACGCTCAAGGTATCCCTCCTTCATATTGAGCACCCTGCGGAAATCGTTTACTTTACATTTGGCTAAGTCTAGCGCTTCATTGTTGATATATACATCAATCCCAATCCAATTAGTTGAGTTGATAACCTTTGCAAAATACTCAGGATAACCGTTTTTCCACCAACCTACGCGGGTTTTATCGGGATAGTAAACTCCACCAATATAGCTTCCCTGTAAGGTACTGCCGCTAAACTTCTCCTCAAAGTTTGCTCTCTGCCCCATTGCACCATTGCCAATGCTGAAGATACTCTCCGAAGCACGGGTGTTCTCAGGAACAAAACCTTCCTCAATGATGCACCATTCATCGTGTTTTAAGTATGAGTTCATACAGATATTATTTACTTATTACTTAATTCAAATCGTTAAATTAATTATATATCAATTATTTATGAGATAAAATAATCTTTCAAATTATCATATGTGAATTGCTTTAGATTTGGAATAACAAGGTTGGCCCTACCCAAATTGTCGGGACTGCCAATGCCTACGCATCGCATACCTGCACTAATGGCAGCATCAATCCCAGCCTCGGCATCCTCAAAAACAATACAATGT
>CAZTVB010000287.1:0-4435 GCA_964616315.1 uncultured Rikenellaceae bacterium | reverse complement strand
TTCCAAAGCAACAACGTAAGGATGAAACTAAAAAATCGTGCCAGCGAGTTTTTCAGGCTCTCCGCATTGAGGTAAACGATGAGTTTGAAGTTTTGGATAAATTCTTGGAAAAACTACCCGATGCCCTTGCATCGGGAGGAAGGGTTGCAATACTATCATTCCATTCAGGTGAAGACCGCAGGGTTAAGAAATCGTTTCAACATTTTTTCCGCGAGGGAGTTTATAGCGCAATTGCACCCGACCCAATACGTCCATCGGCGCAGGAATGCAATTCCAACCCTCGTGCACGTTCAGCAAAGCTACGTTGGGCAATTAAGGCTTAATTAGATTTTAAAATCTTTAATTTAACCATTCTGTACTATTGCATAATGGATTGAATTTTACTACCTTAGCCTCAACCTCACTTTATCCTATAAACCATTGTTTATGGACAATCACAAATCAATAAAAACAAGGCTGGGCAAATATATTCCTGCTGTTAATTGGTTATCGGATTATTCATTAAGTTTTTTAGGTAACGATATTGTTGCAGGGCTTACATTGGCTGCATATGCCATTCCTGTTTCATTGGCTTACGCAACATTGGCTGGGCTACCTCCACAGTACGGTGTGTATGGATATCTGATTGGAGGGCTTTTCTACTCAATGCTTGGAACTGGAAAGCAACTGGCAATTGGGCCAACATCAGCAATATCGATGCTGATTGGAGTTACTCTTTCCAGCCTTTCCAATGGTGATGTTCAGCGATGGGTCGATTTAGCTTCGTTATCGGCAATGCTGTTTGCAGGAATGAGCGTTTTGGCGTATATCCTAAGACTAAGTAGTATTATCAACTTTATTAGCGAAACAGTATTGCTTGGATTTAAAGCCGGCGCGGCAATTACAATTGGACTAACACAACTACCAAAACTATTTGGAGTTGCTGGAGGTGGTGAGAATTTTTACACACGATTAATCGCTTTATTAGAGCAATTGTCAATAACCAACACTATAGTTTTAACCTTTGGAATTGTAGCAATTGTACTCTTGCTAATGGGCGAGAAATTCTTGCCGGGCAAACCAATTGCAATAATTATTGTAGCAATATCTGTATTAGTAATAACATTTACGCCTATGGGAACATTGGGTTTTAAAACTGTGGGGATTATACCTAGTGGTTTACCTAAATTAAGACTTCCTAATTTTAATTTGACAGATATTGCAAACATTTTACCCTTAGCGTTTGCCTCTTTCCTTTTGGCCTATATCGAAAGTGTATCTGCTGCAAAAACTTTGGCTCAGCAGAATGGTTACGACATTGATGCTAGACAAGAACTTTTAGCACTAGGTGTTGCAAATCTTGCAGTTTCTCTTGGACAAGGCTATCCTACTAGCGGAGGACTATCACAATCTGCTGTTAACGACAAGGCTGGCGCAAAAACTCCAATATCATTGGTTGTTGCTTCGTTCGGAATTGCATTGTGCCTTTTGTTTTTGACAGGATTGCTTAAAAATTTACCCACTGTAATACTTGCATCAATTGTTTTGGTAGCAATTAAAGGTCTAGTTGATGTGAAGGAGTTAAAGCGACTCTGGAATGTCAACAGATTCGACTTTATTATTGCTATTACTGCTCTTTTAAGCGTTATCATATTCGGCATTTTACAGGGTGTCTTAATTGCAGCATTATTTTCTCTAATCCTAATCATCAGAAATGTATCGGCACCTAATGTTGCATTCCTTGGTAGGATTCCGGGTACAAATAGATATTCAGATATTAGGAGACATCCGGACAATGAGTTAATACCTGGAATTTTACTTTTTAGAGTTGAATCACCAATAGTTTACTTCAATGTGGCTTATGTTTATAATACTGTTTGGGCAAAGATTCGGAGCTCGGACTCATCGCTAAAAACAGTAATACTGGATTTAAGCTCGTCGGCTACTATCGACTCCAGTGGTGCTAGGTTGATTAAACGTCTATACACCAACCTCAAAGCAAAAGGAATTGAATTTAAGGTTGCTGAGGCACGCTCTGGGGTAAGGGATATTTTAAGGCTCGAAGAAATTGAACACTTACTTGGTCACGTTAGCCGTCGCGATACACTTCACGATGTAGTTGTAACTGCCATTGGCGAGATTGAGCCCGATATTAAAAAAGCGCCTGTTAAACCTAAAGTTTTACTCTCGCCCGAAATTATAACACAAATTGTACTTGGCAACAACTATTTTACACAAACACATCCACGGGAATACTTTGAGACTTTTGGTTTTGAGCAAAAGCCATATATTACTCTTGTTACTTGTTCAGACTCGCGCGTACCTCTTAATGCACTAATGCCCGACACATCCAACAAAGTATTTTCCATACAAAACATTGGCAACCAAATTCTTTCAACAGAGGGCTCTGTTGATTTTGGAATCTACCATCTAAAAACCCCAATCCTAATGTTTCTTGGACATTCCGACTGTGGCGCAATAAAGTCATATCTTAAAGGATTCGACACTGAGATATATGGAATCAAGCACGAGTTAGACTTTTTACAGCCTATAATCAAGGAACAAAAAGAAGTGAAGGATTTTGAAAATCTCCATTCACACGTAATTGAAAAGAACTTGGATTATCAGGTGAATATTGCTTACAAAAAGTATAGGGAACTAATTAATTCTGGACAGTTAACTGTTCTTGCAGGTTTCTACGACTTTAGGGGCGAGTACGGTAAAGGAATGGGCAATATTGTCATTGTTAATGTTAACAAGATGAAGGAAGTTGAGGCTTTAAGAAATCTACCAATATTTACCTATTTATCGCAAACACAAAAAGAGTTGCATATTGGCAGACTTCCAAAAGAACAGCAATAATTTGCTTGTTATCAACTTTTACTTTTTTAAGTTTTTGGCTTTCTCGTAAAGTTCTTTATCTACTTCTGTTTTAGGTGAAATTTCAATATTGTGAGAGGTTGGTTTTGTGTACTCATTAACATTAATAAAAGTAATAAACCCACTAACAAAAGGCTCAGTTTGTCCTTCTTTGATAACGTGAATATACGAAACTAAGCTGCTTTTGCCAGCATATACTACTTTTGATACAAAAGATAGAATTTCACCTGGTTTTGCGGGCTGGCTAAAGTATAGCCCGTGTATCTGTAAGCAAACAATACTTTTGGGGTTTACAATTGTTGCCGCAGCAATAAATCCCGATTCAACGAACCATTCAGCAGTTCTGCCTGCAAACAAAGTGCCGTGATGATTTAAATCTTCACTTTTAACGAGCCTTGTGGTACTAACCGATTTGGGCTCAACCAATCTTTTCTCCATTTTCGTTTTTTTATTGCCACAAAGTTAGATAATTGATTAAGGCAATATTGAAATACAATATTAATCTTTAATTGCACAATTGTTAATTAAGGTTACTTTTGCTTAAGTAGCTAATTATACTTGAACTTATGAATAATCGGGAACCAGAAATTAAATGGGACGAATTCCAAAAGGTTGAAATGAGGGTTGGCACAGTTTTGAGCGTTGAAATTTTTAAGGAAGTTCGAAATCCTGCATATAAAATTACTGTCGATTTTGGTGAATACGGAATGTTGAAGTCTTCGGCACAGATTACAAAGTTATACAACCCTAATGATATTATTGGCAAGCAAGTAATCGCTGTAATTAACTTTCCGCCAAAGCAGATTGCCAATTTTATGAGCGAATGCCTGATACTTGGGGCTGTCTCCGAGAATAAGGAGGTTGTTTTGCTACACCCAGAGCGAGAAGTGAAGAATGGAACACGGATAGGATAACTGAATAATCACTTAAAATATATTAAATCAACGCAATGCAATAGTTCATGTTGATAGTTGTAGTATATTAGTATATTGTTTAACTATCATTCAACTTAATATGAGCAGGCTCCTTGTACTTTTCTTCCTCTTGAATTTCAACCTATCTATTGGCCAAGTAATTTCTGGTGTTGTAGTTAACGACAAAAATGGCGAAATCATTGAGTACACCAACATCGGAATTGTAGGTAAAGATATTGGAACGGTTTCGGATTTTCAGGGAAAATTCAGCATTAATATCAACTCCCAGTTCGATAATGACACGTTACTTTTTTCCAGTATAGGTTTTTACCCAGAACAGGTTAAGGTTTCAGAACTCAGAAACGGCAATGTTAAGGTTGCTTTAAAGGAGAAAGTTTATCAGATAAAACCCGTAGTTGTAATGCCTCGAATTTATAAGCCAAAAATTTTAGGGATTTCAACCCATTCAAGAATGGCATCTGCGGGATTTGAAAATAACCTTCTGGGATACGAGATGGGGATTATTATGAAAGTTAAAAAAACTGCAAAGGTCAAAAGTGTTAACTTAAACTTTTCGGTTTGCTCGTACGATTCTATTTTTTATCGCCTTAACATTTACAAGGTTACAGGCCCATTAATATTTGAGAATATTCTGGAAAGCC
>CAZTVB010000286.1:0-4443 GCA_964616315.1 uncultured Rikenellaceae bacterium | reverse complement strand
CAAGAGCAGGACCAATTGGCGGTGATGGGTTTGCCGCACCACCTTTAACCTGGAGCTTTATAAATCCAGCAACTTCCTTAGCCATAATGCTTGTGCTCTTTAGTTTTTACTCCTTTTCTACTTGCATAAAACTTAACTCCAGTGGAGTTTTTCGGCCGAAGATTTTCACCATAACCTTCAGCTTCTTCTTCTCTTCGTTTACTTCTTCAATGATACCAGAAAAGGAATTAAACGGACCGTCTATTACCTTAACTGTTTCACCTACGTAGTAAGGAACATTCAACTCCTCCTCGCTATCGACTAACTCATCAACCTTTCCAAGGATTCGGTTCACCTCGGCTGTACGAAGAGGCATAGGATCACCTGTTCTAGGATCTCCTAAAAAGCCCATAACGTTGGGGATGTTTTTTAAAATATGAGGAATTTCACCTACCAATGCAGCCTCTATTAGGACATAGCCAGGGTAAAGAATTCTCTCCTTGCTGATTTTTTTACCATTTCTGATTTGGTAAACTTTCTCAGCAGGAATAAGAACTTGAGTGATAAAGTCCTGTAGTTTTAAACGATTAATCTCGTTATCAACGTACTCCTTTACCTTTTTCTCTTTTCCCCCAATGGCCCTAAGAACATACCATTTCTTTACATTCTCTTCCATTTCAGTCCTTAGCCAGAGTATTAGTTAAGCATTTGGTAAATAACCTTCATCATGTTCTCAAAACTGATGTCCATAACGAATACCACCAGTGCTATCAATAGGGAAGCTATCATAACAATTAAAGCACTGGATTGAAGTTCTTTCCATGTTGGCCACGAAACCTTTTGCACCATTTCGGTGTAAACTTCGTGAAAGTATTGTGTTATCTTCATGATAAACAAAGATTATTTTTAGCACGGGAGGAGCGACTCGAACGCCCGACACTCGGTTTTGGAGACCGATGCTCTACCAACTGAGCTACACCCGTGTATAAGGTTGATAGGATTTACAACCTATCAACCTTGTTAGTATTACTCTACAATTTCAATTACCTGACCAGCACCAACGGTACGTCCACCCTCGCGGATAGCAAAACGTAAGTTTTGGTTGATAGCAACTGGGTAGATAAGTTCTACTGTAATAGTTACGTTATCACCAGGCATTACCATCTCAACACCTTCTGGAAGAGTAATCTCACCAGTTACGTCAAGTGTACGTAGGTAGAACTGAGGACGATATTTGTTGTGGAATGGAGTGTGACGTCCACCTTCCTCTTTCTTCAATACGTAAATCTCAGCTTTGAATTTAGTGTGAGGAGTGATTGAACCTGGTTTTGCAATAACCATACCACGTTTAATCTCGTTCTTGTCTACACCACGTAGAAGAAGACCTACGTTGTCACCAGCTTCACCACGGTCAAGAATTTTACGGAACATCTCAACACCAGTAACAACTGATTTTTTCTTCTCAGCACCTAAACCAACAAGTTCAACCTCTTCACTTGTGTTGATAACGCCAGTTTCAATTCTACCAGTAGCAACTGTACCGCGACCAGTAATTGAGAACACGTCCTCAACAGGCATAAGGAAAGGTTTTTCGTTATCACGTGGAGGAATTGGAATAAAGGTATCAACAGCTTCCATTAACTCCATAACTTTGTCAACCCATTTTGATTCGCCGTTAAGAGCACCAAGTGCAGAACCGCGGATAACTGGAGCGTTGTCACCATCAAATTGATAGAAACTTAAAAGCTCACGTACTTCCATTTCTACTAGGTCAAGCATCTCAGCGTCGTCAACCATATCGCATTTGTTAAGGAAAACAACGATACGAGGAACGTTCACCTGACGAGCAAGTAGGATGTGCTCACGAGTTTGAGGCATAGGACCATCAGTAGCAGCAACTACGATGATAGCACCGTCCATTTGAGCAGCACCAGTAACCATGTTCTTTACGTAGTCAGCGTGACCTGGACAGTCTACGTGAGCGTAGTGACGGTTAGCAGTTGAATACTCTACGTGAGCGGTATTAATAGTGATACCTCTCTCTTTCTCCTCAGGAGCATTGTCGATAGAGTCGAAAGAACGGTACTCAGAAAGACCCTTTTCAGCAAGAATTTTAGTAATTGCAGCTGTAAGAGTAGTTTTACCATGGTCAACGTGACCAATGGTTCCGATGTTCACGTGAGGTTTCGACCTATCAAATTTTTCTTTAGCCATAACTTCAGGTATTTAATTTAATTAGAATTTAAAAACTTGATATTCAAAATTTTATTGAGCCAATGGCGAGAATTGAACTCGCGACCCCTTCCTTACCAAGGAAGTGCTCTACCCCTGAGCTACATCGGCCTATAGGCAGAGCGGGAGACGAGACTCGAACCCGCGACCCTCAGCTTGGAAGGCTGATGCTCTACCGACTGAGCTACTCCCGCAAGTTTAAGCATAAACAAAGTATTTAGCCATTCACTTAATGCAAATTGCTAATTACTTTGTGGGGAGAGCAGGATTCGAACCTACGAAGGCGTACGCCAGCAGATTTACAGTCTGCCCCAGTTGGCCACTTTGGTATCTCCCCTAAAAAACTAAAAAAAGAACTGAGCCGGTGGAGGGATTCGAACCCCCGACCAGCTGATTACAAATCAGCTGCTCTGGCCAACTGAGCTACATCGGCGTTGTGTCAAAGATTAAAAGGATTCAATGAACGTTTACCTCTCAAAATCGGATTGCAAATGTATAACAATTTTGCATTCGTGCAAAATTATTTTTCTTTTTTTCATGATAAATTGATTCAATTTAAATGCACTACTGATAATGAGAAGATTATGAATTGTACGATTGGATGTAAAAAAGCCCCTATTAAGGGGCTTGCTTTAAACATTGTATATTTTAACTGGATTCTAGATCCCGCGTAACTTGTCTTTATGCTTTTGAATCTGAATTTTTAATGCATCGATTGAATCGTCAACAGCCTCCTCGAAAGTTTTAGATTGACGTTGAGCAAAAAGTTCTGAACCTGGAACCTTAAGCCTAATCTCAGCCACTTTATTATCCAATTCTTGGCTGTTCTGCAATCGTAGAAAAACTTCAGCATCAACAATGTTGTCAAAATAACGCTCAAGTTTGCTAACTTTTTTCTCGATGAAATCAGTTAACTTCTTGTCTGCATCAAACTTAATTGACTGAATCTTGATGTTCATAACAAATCCTCCTTTTAAATTTTAAGCTCGCGGATGAGCTTGGTTATAGTTACGTTTTAACTTCTCGAAAGTGCTATGTGTATAAACCTGTGTTGCAGATAAATTAGCGTGACCTAGTAGTTCCTTTATTGCATTCAAATCGGCTCCTTGGTTGAGCAGATGGGTTGCAAAGGTATGCCTTAATACATGGGGACTACATTTCTGCAAAGGGGTTATCATGGATAGGTAGTGCTTAACTACTCTATAAACAAGTTTTGGATAAACAGGTTCACCCTTTTTAGTAAGAAAATATGATAGCGAGTTGTTTATATCGACCTCTTTTCGAACATCATTATACTTATTTATAATGGGTTTCAAGTCGGGGTGAATCGGAATTAACCGTTCCTTGTTACCCTTACCTACAACTCTTATTGAATCGGATGCGAAACTTAGTGAGTCAGTTTTAAGCCCAACCAATTCCGAGGACCGCATACCAGTCATATAAAAAAGTGAAATGATTAAAAGATTACGTTGTCCCTCAAAAGAGTTGTCAAAAAGAACCTCGGGTTCCAACTTATTCATATCCGACTCGGGAACAAACTCTGGAAGACGCTTACTTATTTTAGGGGATACTACTTTACCTAAAGGATTGGTTTTGACAACTCCTTCACGAATTAGAAACTTGAAGAATGAACGCAATGAAGATAGTTTTCTATTTGCACTCCGAGGAGTAACACCTTGAGATATCATATTTGACACCCAAGCCCGAACGTGACGATGAGTTATTAAAGAATAATCTGCTTTTTCGGGATCTAAAACACAGAATAGCACAAACTGCCTAACATCATCTCCATAGGAACGGAGTGTGTAAGCAGAGTAACCTCTCTCAATTTCAAGATATTTTAAGAAGGAAGCCAGCATATTCATTGAATGCAATATAATTGTTTTGTTGAGAAAAACAAAAAAAATCAGGCAAAAAAAGCCTGATTATGCACTCAAAGAATGTTAATTTTACTCCTCAGTCCTTTGAAGGTTCTCGATGTAAATGGCTTTCTTAATTTCTTCTCTACGCTCAATAGAAGGCTTAGTAAACGCCTGACGTGCACGTAGTTCTTTCATAATGCCAGTTTTCTCAAATTTACGTTTGAATTTTTTGAGAGCCCTTTCAATATTTTCGCCTTCTTTAATTGGTACTATAATCATGTTTGTAAATTTTTATGAGGTGCAAAATTATACTTTATTACTATTTTTTCAAAATGATTTTTATTTTTTTTTTACTTTTTTAGTGTTTATC
>CAZTVB010000285.1:0-4444 GCA_964616315.1 uncultured Rikenellaceae bacterium | reverse complement strand
CGGGAATTTTTGCATCGAGCTTAGTCATATATTGTATATGTTAGCTGTGATTACTAAATGTATTTTGTCATACTGAGCGGAGCGAAGTATCTTTTGTTAGTTCCCTCGACAAGCTCGGGATGACAACTAAAAGTCTATTTAAATATCAAAAAATAGAGAGGAATTACGCTAAAACCTACGCCAATTACAATTGCGTAGATATAGGCAACAACCTCTAAGCGCTTAAGCCATTTTGTGCCATTCCAGCCAATGGTTTGGAACGCTGCCCAAAAACCGTGACTAAGATGTAGCCCAAGGAATATGGCGCCAACAACGTAAAGCAAATCGTACCACCAGTACTGTATAAAAAGACCTGCCACCAGCGAGTAAGCATCGTCCATTACTACGCCATCGTAAGTAATTGTTGGCATTTCGCCAAAGCGCATCTTCCAGAAAAAGTTGGCAAGGTGAATTACAAGAAATATAGATATCATTCCACCCAGAATGTACATATTCTTCGACGACCAGGTAGAAACTCCGTTACCAGATGTTTGTGAGTACCCAATCGGGCGGGTTCTCCTGTTTTTTAGAGTGATGTAGGTGGCGTAAAAGATGTGAAAAATAAACCCTGCAGCCAGAATTGGTTCCATAATTTTAATGGCCGGATTGGTAGCCATAAAGTGGGCAGCGTGGTTAAAGGCTTCTCCATCGCCAACAAGTAGCATCAAGTTTACGGTAAGGTGAACAAGCAGGAATACCATCAGGAACAGTCCTGTGATACTCATTATCAACTTTTTCCCAATGGACGAATTGAAAATTTCAATCATAGCATTAGCGTTTAATTTGGCAAAACAAGTTAGGAAAAGTTTTTAAAAATTTGACAATTCGATAATGTGATAATTTGACAATTCGATAATTTGACAATTTGAGACTTTGAAAATGAGTGAATTTGAGAATGCAATATGGAATTTCTACGATTTTGCTGTTGCGATTTGTTTTTTAATTGGTTTGTATTAGTTTTATCTAAAATCTTTTTGTCTAATTTCTTTTTCTGAATTATGGAAGGCTACATTGAGTTACCAATTTGCACCATTCGCTATCGACTAAGCGGACAAGGCCCTGCGGTTATTCTTGTCCACGGCTATTTAGAAAACCTTGAGATTTGGGAAGATATTGTTCCCGATTTGGAGAAAAACTATACCGTTCTACGGGTCGATTTGCCCGGTCACGGCAAATCGATTTGTAAGCAGCAAACCATGAGCATGGACCTTATGTCCGATAGCATTAGTGTAGTTATGACCAACCTGGGTATTAAGAAAGCTTTTATGGTTGGACACTCAATGGGCGGTTACGCCACGCTTGCCTTTGCAGAGCGGTACCCCAACTGGTTAAACGGTTTTTGTCTGTTACACTCATCGGCTAACGCCGACTCGATGGAAAAGCGACAAAATAGGATGAACGACATTGAAACCGTTAAGAACGGAGGTAAGCGCGACCTTGTTTACCTAAGTATTCCACGCCTATTTGCCAGCCAAAACCTGGAGAAAATGGACGAATTGGTTGATAAATTCATCAATATCGGATTGAATACAACCGACCAAGGAATAATTGGTGCGCTTAACGGAATGGCCCAACGCCCCGATAGAAACCATGTGATTGAAAACGCAACCATCCCGGTTTTCTTCATCTTTGGAAAGTACGACAACCTAATAACCATGGAGGTTGCCAATTCGTTAATTGAACGGCACAAAAAAGCCCGAACTGTTATACTAAACAACTCGGGCCATATGGGTTTTGTTGAGGAGAAAAATCAGACCACCGCTGCAATCACATCGTTTCTTACCCAAGTTTTTAGCTGAGCCTGAACAAGCACTCGGGGGTTTACATCTTTTAAAGAGATAGATGCAGTGGGTTGATTAACGCTTTGCTCCATCAGTTCTATTGCTCTCAGCAAGGTTTCGTCAATTGCCTTTATGTATGGGTAAAATCCTTCGCTATCGATTATATTTCGGGCAATGGTTGCCTTTAGCTGTGATTCTAAAATCAACCTCGATATTTTAATTTCTTTGTCGTTTGGGGCAACGCCGTTTTGCTGTGCAAATCCAACGAAATCATTTAAAAGATTAAACTTCCCAAGGAAATTATCTACGGAATTAAAATCTTTCAAATTACGAATTTCCTTACGGTGTTTATCGGCAAAGGAGAACGCGTACCTGTAAATTAGGTTTCGGCGCGATACCTGCTGTAGGTATGGCGTAATTCCAACAGTATCGAGCGGAACAAACACATCGGGCATAATACCACCACCACCGTAAACCACCCGGCCACCAATAGTGTAGAATTTAAGGGAATCGGCAAACTGAATGCTGTCGGCCTCTTGGAACTCGCCGTGAATGTATCGGTTGCTGATATCGTTAAAGTAATCGTCGTCGTTGGGTTTGTAGGGTTTTTGGATACTACGTCCGGCAGGTGTGTAGTAGCGTGCAATGGTTAGTCTCAACGCTGAACCATCGGAGAAGAAGATTTGCTCCTGCACCAATCCTTTTCCGAACGAGCGGCGGCCAATAATTTTGCCCCTATCGTTATCCTGAACTGCTCCAGCCAAAATCTCGCTGGCCGATGCCGAGAACTCATCAATTAAAATCTCCAAATCCAAATCCTGACAGGTTCCTGCTCCGTTGGAGTAAACATCCTGTCGAGCCCTATTCTTACCCTGAGTGTAAACAATAAGCTGACCTTTTTCCAGAAACTCGTTGGCAATATTTGTGGCAGCATCCATATAACCGCCGCTATTGCTACGTAAATCCAGAATCAACTTTTTCATTCCTAAGCCACGTAACTTTTCAACTCCCTGTAAAAACTCCCTGTAGGTTGTTTTTGCGAATGTGGTTATTTTGATATAGCCAACCTCGGAGTTAATCATGTAGCTCACATCAACACTGTTGATTGGAATTTTATCGCGGATAATATCAAAATCAATTAACTCCTTAACCTCGCTACGCTTAATGCCCACCTTAACGTGTGTGCCTGTGGGTCCTTTTAGTAAACGCGGAATACTATCGAATGGAAATTTAGCCCCAGCAATATTGCGTCCGTTAACGGTAATAATTCTATCGCCAGCCAAAATGCCCAACCTTTCCGATGGACCGCCCGGAATTGTGTTAACCACAACGGCAGTATCGTTCGACATGTTAAACTGAATACCAATACCATCAAATCCACCCTCCAGCGGCTCGTTCACCGACTGAAAATCCTGAGCGGGAATGTAAACCGAATGTGGGTCCAGATTTTTTAGAATAGAGGGAATGGTGTTCTCCACCAAAGTACTCATAGAAACCGTATCAACGTACTCGTCCTGAATGTAGTTGATAACGCTGCTCAACTTATCGGTTTTAGGGTAAACCAACAGGTTGGGCTTTTCGGTTCGCGCACCGAATCGAATACCAATAAAAATCCCCACCACAAGAACAACCGCTAGCACTATGGGATAAATTATATCCCTCTTTGAGTTTTGGTATTGCATTTTGTTGATACAGTTAAATGTTTGTAATATCCTCTACTTCTATTTTAACAACCTCAATGCCTGCTCTGTTCAACAGGGCAATGCCATCGAGGTTATGGTACTCGTCGCAGTAAACAACACGCTTAATTCCGGCCTGGATAATAAGCTTTGAGCACTCCATACAGGGCGATGATGTAACGTAAAGCGTAGCACCCTCGGAACTGTTGCTCGATTTTGCCACCTTTGTTATGGCGTTAGCCTCGGCATGCAGCACGTAGGGTTTGGTTTTGCCACTCTCGTCCTCGCAAATATTCTCGAACCCCGATGGTGTTCCGTTATAGCCATCGGAAATAATCATTCGGTCCTTCACAATAAGCGCCCCAACCTGTCTGCGCTCGCAGTAGGAGTTTTTAGCCCAAATTTTGGCCATCTCAAGGTAGCGCCTATCGAACTGAGGCTGCTTTTCGCCGTATGGGTACTTTTTCTTATCCATTTGCTCAAATATAAGAATAAGGAATTTGACAGTGCGATATTACAAGAATTTTAGTAAAAAATAGCTTTTCGGACGATAGCCCGGTATAATAATTTTTAGGGAGAAAAAAGCACAAGTACAACAAGTACCAAACTTAATGGAATCTTTCACCCCTCTCTAGTGGTCAACTAGAGAGGGGCTGGGGGTGAGTCCGCGCCAACCCTCACCCTTTTAAATCAAATAGTTATCAACAAGCCATTGTTTTTGTTTAACTTTTATTTACTTTTATAATGCATTGTTGATGCTCTTACCCTAACTTTATCTTTTGAACTGGTTTATTGATATAAGGTAAGATTGGAAAATTACACCAAAACGACATTATGCTTCAAAATACATGAAAGAAATAGTAAAGAATATTTTAGACAAAACTATTAGATATTTATTTCATATTCAAAATAAACTTGAATCTGAAATAAGCAATAGCAATAACT
>CAZTVB010000284.1:2564-4445 GCA_964616315.1 uncultured Rikenellaceae bacterium | reverse complement strand
TTAAATCCATAACCTTTAACCTTTTCTCGTAAGCCTCGGTAAAAGTTATCTCATCGAATTTTGTGGCGGTTTTATCCTTTTCGGGGTCGGCAGTATAAACACCGTCAACACGAGTTCCTTTGAGCAGAATCTCTGCCTCAATCTCAACACCACGCAATGCCGATGCAGTATCGGTAGTGAAGAATGGATTGCCTGTTCCACCAGCAATTATGCAAACAAAACCCTGCTTGAAAGCATCTAAAACTTTAGCCTTTGAGTAAAGTTCACCAACTGGCTCCATCTTGGTAGCTGTAAAAACCTTGGCTTTGCCACCAACACCCTCAATGGCCGATTGAATTGCCAAACTATTTATAACTGTGGCAAGCATTCCCATTTGATCGCCCTTAACCCTGTCGAAACCTTTGGAAACACCGCTAAGTCCACGGAAAATATTTCCTCCACCAATTACAATTCCAATCTCAACTCCCATGGAGGCCACCTCTTTAATCTGTTCGGCATAAGAGTTCAGAATAGAGGTGTTAATGCCATACTTATCATCACCCATTAGTGCTTCTCCACTGAGTTTTAGAAGTATACGTTTATATTTTAACATCTTGGTTCATTAATAATTACCCTGTAAAGATACTTAAATTTAATATTGAAGATTTTTTAAGTTTTCAACAATAGAACTTCCTGACAAAAATCATTGACAATTAGCTTCATAAACGCTACTTTTGTGTCAATATCATCTCTATATGATTAGCAAATCTTTATCAACACTATACCACAATAACGGCAAGGGGCTCTACTCCTGCTGGATTTGCTGATTATTTTTCCAAACATCTTCACTTTAAAAATTTAAATCCTTTGCACAGAAGGATACTTGTGATTTCTATTTACACAGCCATTAATCAATTTGGTTTTTTTTCAAAATTCTTAAATAGTAAAACTATGTTTGAGAAAGTAATACCGCACACAGTAAAGCCCGAAAGACAAGCCGCCTCTGAGGGCAATTTCTATAAATCATCACAAAGTAAGCTTGGCCCTGGAATGAATGAGCGTATTCAGAAGCTCCGCAAGTTAAGCGTTGAAACAGAGCCATCGCTTTCCATTGAACGTGCCTTGCACGAAACGGCATTCTATAAAGAAAACTATGGGAAATACTCAATCCCTGTTTTACGCGCAATGAACTTTTTGGACCATTGCAAAAGAAAAACCATATACATTGGCGAAGGAGAGTTGATTGTTGGCGAACGCGGTCCAAAGCCCAAAAGTATTTGCACATTTCCCGAACTTACCTGCCATAGCGTTGACGATTTGAATGTGCTAAACACCCGCGAACTACAACGATATACAATTAGCCAAGAGGATATTGAACTGTATGCAAAGGAGGTAATTCCTTACTGGCAAGGTAAAACACAGCGCGAGCGAATTTTCAACCACGTCCCAAACGAGTGGCGTGCAGCTTACGATGCAGGATTGTTTACCGAGTTTATGGAGCAACGAGCTCCAGGTCATACAGCGCTCGACGGAAAAATATACCGCAAAGGAATGCTTGATTTTAAAAAGGAGATTGCTGAAAATCTTGCAAACCTCGACTACCTAAACGACCCAGATGCAACAGACAAGGCTGAGCAATGGAAAGCAATGGATATATCATGTGATGCTGTTATTGTTTTTGCAGAACGCCATGCAGAACTTGCCGAGGAACTAGCGAAAAAACAAAAAGACCCACAAAGGGTTAAAGAACTGCGAAAAATTGCCGAGGTGTGCCGTTGGGTACCTGCTCACGCTCCGAGGACTCTTTGGGAGGCAATTCAGATGTACTGGTTTGTTCATCTTGGAACTATAACCGAGTTGAACGGTTGGGATGCAATGAATCCAGGGCACTTTGACCAACAC
>CAZTVB010000284.1:0-2554 GCA_964616315.1 uncultured Rikenellaceae bacterium | reverse complement strand
CTTAACGCCATTCTACGAGAAAGAGATTGCTGCAGGAACGCTTACCTGCGATGAGGCAAAAGAGCTGATATCGTGCTTTTGGATTAAGGTTAACAACCATCCTGCACCACCAAAAGTTGGAATTACAGCACGCGAAAGCGGAACTTACAACGATTTTACAAATATCAACCTAGGCGGAGTAAAGCCTGATGGTTCCGATGGAACAAGCGAGGTTTCGTACATTATGCTTGAGGTTGTGGAGGAGTTGCATATCCTGCAACCCGGAAACTCGGTGCACATCAGTGCCAAAACTCCCGATAAATTTCTTAATGCTGCAGCGCACGTTATTCGTCAAGGACACGGTTATCCTTCAGTGTTTAACCCCGATGTTTACATCATCGAAATGATGCGCCAAGGAAAATCGCTACAGGATGCACGCGAGGGTGGTTGCAGCGGTTGTATTGAGGTTGGTGCTTTTGGTAAGGAGGCTTATCTACTTACTGGCTACCTCAATGTTCCAAAAATCTTGGAGGTTACGCTTAATAATGGGATTGACCCTGTTTCCGGGAAAAAAGTTAGCATTGAAACAGGCGACCCACGTAGTTTTAAATCATACAATGAGCTTTACAACGCCTATTTGAAACAGGTTCAGTATATAGTTGACCAGAAAATGCGGGTAAGCAACTATATCGATAGGATGTTTGCCAAGTATGCTCCAGCACCATTCCTGTCGGTTGTTATTGAGGACTGTATTAGCAAAGGACGCGACTACTATGATGGTGGCCCACGTTACAACACCAACTATATTCAATGTTGCGGATTAGGAACTGTTACCGATAGCCTTGCTGCGTTAAAGAAACATGTTTTCGAGAACAAAACATTCAGTATGGACAGGGTTTTAAATGCTGTACTGAAAAATTTTGAGGGCGAGGAAGTTTTAAGGCAAACCATAATTAACCGCACACCATTTTTTGGAAACGATGACGATTACGCCGATTCAATTGCTGTAAAAGTTTACAACGATTTGGTTGATAATATTGATGGCAAACCTAACATCAAGCCCGGCGGTAAATACCATTTGAATATGCTCTCAACCACCTGTCACGTTTACTTTGGAAAAGTAATGGGTGCAACACCCAATGGCCGTTTAGCAGGAAAATCAATATCCGATGGAACATCACCATCGCACGGAGCCGATACACAAGGGCCATCGGCGGTAATAAAGTCGTTGTCTAAAATTGACCAAACAAAATCGGGCGGAACGCTACTAAACCAAAGGTTCCTGCCAAGTCTATTGAAAAAAGAGGAGGATGTAAAAAAGTTAGGACACCTTATTAGAAGTTACTTTACGCTTGGAGGTCATCATATTCAGTTCAATATTGTTGATACAGCAACCTTACTTGCAGCTCAGGCATGCCCGGAAGACTACAAAGACTTAATGGTACGAATGGCAGGTTACAGCGACTACTTTAACGATATGAATGCCGATTTGCAGCAGGAGGTAATTGAGCGAACCGAAAATGCCGCTTTCTAGTATGCAGAACAGCTTGATTTTCGATATAAAGCGATATGCGATAAACGATGGGCCAGGGATTCGCATTGTAATCTTTTTTAAGGGTTGCAACCTGCGCTGTGCATGGTGCCATAATCCCGAGAGTATATCGCCTAAGGCAGAAAGAATGTACGCTCCGACAAAGTGCATTAAATGCGGAACTTGCGTTACAGCTTGCCCCGAAAAAGCCATAACGCTAACTCCCGAAGGAATTGTCACCGACAACAACCTTTGCAAGCAATGCGGAAAATGCGCCGATGTGTGTCCCACAAAAGCCATTGAAATGTCTGGAAGGGTTATGACTGTTCCAGAAATTATGGAAATAATAGAGAAGGAACGCGTATTCTTCGACCAATCGGGCGGTGGCGTTACATTCTCGGGTGGCGAGCCTCTAATCCATTCGGAGATGTTAATCGAACTGCTTGATGAATGCAGAAAACGAAAAATTCATACAGCAATTGACACCGCTGGAAATGTTAGC
Organism: uncultured Rikenellaceae bacterium; assembly: GCA_964616315.1. Lineage (GTDB taxonomy): Bacteria > Bacteroidota > Bacteroidia > Bacteroidales > Tenuifilaceae > SB25. Next base: position 542 of record CAZTVB010000284.1, on the reverse strand, counting down.
ACCGAAACAATACTTGAAGTTGCCAAGCGAACCGACCTTTTTCTGTACGATTTAAAAATGATGAATTCGGAGATGCACAAGAAATGGGTTAACTCCAGCAACGAAAAGATTCTCCATAACCTACAGGCAATTTCAGATTTCGGCTCAAAGGTTATTATCCGCATACCATTTATTGGTGGTGTTAACGACTCAATGCTGAATATTGTTGAAACAGCACGATTTGTGGCCAGATTATCGGGTGAGAAAAAGGTGGTTAATCTTTTGCCATACCATAATATTGCCCAGCACAAGTATATGAAACTGGGTAAGGCCGATAGTTTCGAAAATCTGGTTGAGCCTGATAAAAACACTCAGGAAAAAGCCATATCAATTTTTGCAGGATACGGCATACAGGCCTCAATTGGTGGATAACGGAATTATTACTTAAAGCAGATATAAAACATTTGAATTCAACAAACAGTGCTTATTTTTCGCGTTCTGTTAAAAAAACTTTAAATAGAAAATTTTTCTTGGAGAATTGTCTCGATATACTATTTATAGAA
>CAZTVB010000283.1:0-4472 GCA_964616315.1 uncultured Rikenellaceae bacterium | reverse complement strand
ATTTTGAGTTAAGCGATGCGCTGATATTTCCTGACGAAGGAATTTTATCCAAATCGAAATTGATTTTTAACCTGTTGGGTTTAATTGTCTCAACTTTTAGTGTTTTGTTGAAAACAGCACCGCCCACTTTTACGGTTGCTTTCCAAGGTCCAGTTGGTGCTTGTGCATCGGTAACAGTTGGGAAGTAGAAAATACCAATCTCATTGTTTGCCTGAACCGCTTTTTTAACAAGTAATCCTTTTGGGTCGCGGAGTTCAAAAATGATTGGATGATTCATTGGTAGGGTTTTGCCCTTATCTTCTAGAATAAATGCTATGTGTAACGAATCACCTGGACGCCATACGCCGCGTTCGCCGTAAATCATACCTTTTAAACCACGCTGAACTTCGGAGCCGCCAACATCAAAGTTACTAAGCGAGTTCGATGTACCATTATCGACCCTTAGGTAACCTTTCATTTTTCCATCGGTAACAGTTACAAGGAACGGTGTACGTGTTGCTTTCAGTTCCACTAAACCATCACCATTGGTAGTCCCTTCAACAATAGTTTGGTTCTGGTAATCCGATACTCGAACATTTACACCCGATTTTGCCTTTGCTGTTGGTAAATCCGATACAGCTATAACCATTCCTCCATCGTTGCCCAATTTTGCAATAACACCAAGGTTCGATGATATTACAATCTGTTTTATCATCTTTGAGCTAGAGTAGTAGGCGGAGTTGCAAGGATTGTCACGTTCATCCCAGTTGTACTCCTCATCGTAATAGTAGTCGTAATCATAATCGTAGTCGTAACCTGGCCCTTCGTAGTTTGATGTGTTAATTTGCTCCTCAACATCAACGGTTGAAGTGGAGCCATCCTCTTCTTTATCGCTATCGCAAGGGTTTAGCAGTTGCTTTTTGTTGAAACTAATGCCAATTTGATAGATTGCACCAGGGTCGGCAGTGAATAGTTGGCTCAAATCTAAGGTATAGCGTGCCCATTTATTTGGAGTTATTACTCCGAGTTGATTTAGATTGATAACTTTCTTGAAAACTGGATAACCCACACGTTTTAACTCGTATGTGCCGCCCAGCGTGTTAACCTGCAAGTAGAAAGGAACATTATTCTCGTAAATTTTAACGATTTCAATGGTTACCGCCTTTAGGTTAACAGCCTCAAAAGGATAAACTAGACCTTGTGTAGTTGGAAGGATTGACCCTTGCCCAAGCGAACGAATTCCGGGTTTTACATCCTCAAAGGCAAATGTTTGTGAGTATTCCTCTTTCAGTTTATCGCCAATGGCATTCTGAACGCCTCTATTCACTTTAAGTGTACGAACATCCTGAATTGCCTCGGGCAAATAAACACGAAGCATATTCTTTTTAACCTCGAACTTCAAATCCGAGAATCCATCAATCTCAACTAAACCGGCAAAATCTTGGTCGCTGCTCAACAAGTCGGAGAAAACTATTAGCACCGACTGTTGTGGCGATTGAGTTTCCTTGGAACTAACAACAATGAAACTACCAAGCTCAGGAACATCAAAAGAAGCCTCACCCTTTGAGTTACCATCAATTTCCGATGCATCCCACTTAACCTCCACCAAACCTTTGTTTCTGTTGCGCTCAATGCCTTTAACGTGCAAACGATATGTATTTGCTGCTTCGGCAGGGTCAAGCACTATCTCTGCAGTTTTATTGTTATAGTTTGCTTCAATGCATTTCTTAAGTTTGTCGATATCGGCAGCATCGGCTGTTTGAACCAACCCCTCAAGGCTGTAAATATTTGGATTTTCAGTACTCTCCACCAATAGCCCCTCAAAATCAATTGATATTGATTGGGGAATAATTCGGAAACTGAAATCGAACTTTTTGAAACGCGATTCACGCACCTCGAAAAGTTTTCCAAGTGCAAATGATGAAGTGTAAATTTCGCCCGATTTCATTGGTTCCGCAGGACGAAACTCCACGGTTTGCGCATCAACCCAGTAGGCCTTACCATCAATGGATGGTGAAAAATCGAACAAATCCTCCTTAACCTCATTGCCTGCGGTGGTGAACGAAGCGGCAGGTTGTGCAAGTTTAAATGTAATGTAGGAATTTGCAGGGATTAATCCCGAGGTATAAGCAGTGATGTACTCCCCAAACGAAGGGTCAACTTCTGTTACAACCTCCTTTTTCTTTTTACACGCAGTTTGGCCAACAACCAATGCGCTGAGTGTAATTAGGAGCATATATTTTGACATGCTCCAAAGTTTAGTGTTTTTCATAAGGTTTATGGGTTGATTTATTATTGTTTTTTATTTTTTCCTAAATGCATATCAAAATTAATCAACTTTTTGGGGAGAAAAAGGAACCACAGTAAAATATTCGGTCAACGTTTAACTTTTAACGTTTCACAAAATATTATCTTTGTAACACGTTTCTAAAAATCAAACAATATGTCACTAGAAGAAAGAATTAACCAGGATATTAAGGACGCCATGATGGCCAAAGAAAAGGTAAAACTTGAAGCGCTCCGCGCTATTAAAAGTGCCATCTTACTTGCAAAAACTGATGGCGAGCACAAGGACTCTCTTTCAACCGATGTTGAAATGAAACTACTGCAAAAACAGTATAAGCAACGTAAGGATGCTGCAGAACAGTACATTCAGGCTGGTCGTAAAGAATTGGCCGATAAAGAATTGGAAGAAGCCACGTTTATTGAGGAGTACTTACCTAAAATGCTTAGTACGGAGGAGTTAAAAGCTGAGTTGGTAAAAATAATTGAGCAGGTTGGCGCAAAAGCCCCATCGGATATGGGAAAAGTAATGGGCGTTGCTTCAAAAGCATTGGCTGGTAAGACTGATGGAAAAGCAATTTCAGAAATGGTTAAACAGATACTTGCTGGAGTTTAATCCTCTACCAGTCTAAATTTATCGGTACCCTCAACTCGCTCGAGTTCGGTGCCGATTTTTTGTTTTAGGTAGGGAATGATTGCAGCGTCGCAGTTGGCAATATAGTTTAGGTCGAACATCATAAAGTGATACTCATTATCCACATACTCCTCGGTCTCTGTTCCTGAGTAAAAACGCCATCCGCTATCGTCCTCATCCTCGGGTTTTTCCTTGTGCATATAGCCAACAGGCAATCCATCAACAGTAACCATATCGGAAGCATAGCAGTATAGTTTGTGGGGAATTAATTCCTTAACCTCTTCGGGTTTGAGTTTGTATTTGAAGGACATTTTTATGACTTTATATTTTAGAACTAGATATCAGACAAAAATAAGGTAATTATATTAACAATAATGAGAGATGAATGACGATTTTAAATTAAAAAATACAACGAAAAAAAGTGGCAAACGCTACCGCCAATTATAAATAGGTGGAAAATACTGTGAAAAAATGGGTATTTATCCATTAAATAAAAGAATACTCCTGAGAAGTATGCCAAGCAACCAGCCAATAAAAACCAAAGAGATAGGCTAGGAGTGTTCCGAATCAACGGAATTAATGCAAAAATAACTACCCAGCCCATTAGCACATAAAGCCAGGCCGATAATTTTCTGTGTTTAGGTGAGTAGAACCAAATTTTAAAAACAACACCTGCAATTGCAATAGCCCATTCTACTCCAAAAATTATCCAACCTTGCCAGCCTTTAATTGCCAGTATTGCAAAAGGTGTGTAAGTTGCAGCAATAAGTATGTAAATTGATGAATGATCGAACTTATTCAGGTTAACTTTCCTCCGAGGATTTTTTGCCCCATGATATAGTGTTGATGCTGCATATAGATTTATCATCCCTGCCCCGAAAATACTGTAGGTAACTATATGCCATGCATTACCGTGCATTGCCCCTCTGATAACAAGTAAAACTGTTGCGGCGATTGCGAGTAAAACACCAACGCCATGCGATGTACTATTAACAATTTCTTCGGCCTTACGGATTTTTTTCTTTTTTGAATTCATTTTATAAGAAAGTAAAAAATACAAGAGACTTACACAAACATCAACAAACTAGCCGCCATAACCATCATTCCAGAGATTAATCCATAAATAGAAAGGTGATGCTCTCCGTACTCACGAGCTGCGGGCAAAAGTTCATCCAACGAAATAAAAACCATAATTCCAGCAACACCAGCGAATAAAATTCCAAAGGTTAGTGGACTCATAATTGGCATCAACACGAAATACCCCACAATTGCGCCAACAGGCTCGGCTAGTCCGGAAAGGAAAGATAAGCGGAACGCTTTACGTTTATCGCCGGTTGCAAAAACAATTGGAACAGACACTGCAATACCCTCAGGAATATTGTGAATTGCAATTGCAATTGCTATGGCAATACCCAACGATGGATTCTCAAGTGCCGCAGTGAATGTTGCCAAACCCTCTGGAAAGTTATGAATACCAATAGCCAGCGCGGTGAAAACACCCATTCGCATCAGTTTCTTATTGCGGGCAGGCTTGTTTTCTAGTTCTTCTACTGTATGAATCTCGTGTGGGTTCTCA
>CAZTVB010000282.1:0-4494 GCA_964616315.1 uncultured Rikenellaceae bacterium | reverse complement strand
CTCTTTAAACCATTCAATTATTGGTAAAAAAAATTCATTGGGATTTTCAGGCATTGACTTCCCATAAAACTCAAATCTCCCTCTATCTTTATCCAAATTAATCTCTGGAGTGTCGGATGTTTCATCAATTCTCAACGGCTTCATATCATCAATTTTAGAAAACAAAGGTAATGAATTTTGTCCAGCCTCAAATACCCGAAGGTGTCATATCTGCGAGATATCTATGGTACCGTCGAAAACGTGTTTTGCAGGTCCTTCTAGCCAAATATTATTGAAATTAGTGGCGCCTTTTCTGTCAAAATTTACAAGTAGTTCACCGCCGGGGGCAATAAGTCTAATTCTATTTTTATCGATTTCGAAATATTGAACGTATGCAATGCTTGAGGCTACTGCACCTGTTCCACATGCTAAGGTTTCTGCTTCTACGCCTCTTTCGAAAGTTCTTATTTTAATAGTGTCATTTTCAATCACCTGGATGAAGTTGACGTTTGTGCCACCATTGTTCAGGTTAACAGATTGACGGATTAGTTTACCCTCTCGGTTAACGTCAATGGCATCAACATCGCGAACAAAACTTACGTAATGAGGAGAGCCTGTGTCAATGAAGTAGTTATCGTCAATTATTTCTATTTCCTCAACGTCCTTCATTTTTAATCGCACATAATTCTCGTCAATTAGTTCAGCATGATGGATGCCATCTATGCCCCAAAAAACTGTCGAAGATTTAATTAATCCCAGTTTGTTAGCAAAGTGAGTAATGCAACGACCTCCGTTTCCGCACATTGTCGATTCATTCCCATCGGAATTGAAGTAGCGCATAAGGAAATCTCCATCGGAGGAATTGCTCAAAAGCATAAGTCCGTCTGCACCTATTCCAAAGTGTCTATTACAAAGTTTGTTAATTAATTCGGTTGAAACAGGAAATAGTTTTTCTCTATCATCAATGATTATAAAGTCATTCCCTGCTCCTTGATATTTTGAGAAATTAATTTTCATAATTAACCAATTAATTGCAATGACAAGAGACGCGCCGTTATTTGCTTATAACTTCAATCTCAACTCTTCTGTTCAATGTTCTGTTTTCTTCTGAATCGCTTGGCGCGATAGGATTGGTATTTCCAAAGCCTCTTACCTGTAAATTGCTGAAACCATTTTCAACAAGGTACTTAGCAACGGCTTTTGCTCGTTCTTCACCAATTTGTGGGTTGTTGATTGCTTCTAAGTCATCGCAGTGGCCTTGGATCTCAATTTTAATATTGCTATTGTCCTTAAGAATGCGCAGTAATCTGTTAAGTTCTGCAACGGTTTCTGGACCTAATGTTGCCTTGTTTATTTCAGCAAATCGTATGTTGAGTTCCATTTTTGAACCAATGGATATTTGTTTTAGCAATATATCCTTTGCAACATTCATAAAGGTTGTTACCTGGTTTAGGTTCAGGCTCTCTGAGAAATACCAGTAATCGTCGGCTAAAACCTCAATTAGATAGATGTCATCGGCTAGGAATGATAATCCGTAATCGCCAGTTTGAGCGTTTGAGTATATTGCTGAAACAACAGAGTTGTTCTTTGTATTAACTAAGTTGACCTTTGCGCGAAGAGGTTTCAGGGTTGTGGCATCCTTTACAGTACCCCGTAAATTTGTTCTTCTAACTTGCATTACTCCATCGGCGAGGTTGTCTTGTGTTGATGGACTGAAGTTTATTCTTCTAATTTTTTCGTCGAGCACAAAGTTAACCTCAAATTGTTTATAACCATTGAATTGAACTCTGAAGTTATTCTGTCTTAAATCGAAGTCTTCGTAAAAGATATTGTTAATATTAACGATATATTCGTCTGTAACCGGAGCAAAAATTGTAAACCCACCCTCTTTGTCGGTTAAAGTCGAGAAAGTGTTACCTCTACTATCTGTAGCTGTAATTCTGATATTTGAAACATCAACCTTTCCTAGACCTGAAAGGCGGCTACGATTAAGTACAATTTTTCCAAAAACTTTGTTTTTTTCCACAAATGGGAAAAAATAATCTCCCGAACGGTCTACCCTTAACTCTACTATATCCTTTGCTTTACTGAAACTCCCAGCTTCTTTTCCAATTGGGTTGTAGGAGATGGAATATAAACCCTCGGGTATATTCTCTAGACTGACATTTCCTAAGTTGTCGGATAATAAATCGGCACTATAGAAATCGCTTGGAATTCTTCCTATTACTTCACTTTGAACTTTTTCAACCCTTACCAAAATGTTTTTTATTCCAGGTTCATTTATATCCTGAACATAATTACCGTTAAAGTCCTTGAAAAAGGAGAATCTTAAATCGTGAAATTTAACTCTTGGGTGTTGTAGGTCAAATTCTTTTCTAATGCTAGCTTCAGCATAAAATGTTTGGTATGTTTCAACAGCATCCTGCGAAGTAGTTCTTTTTTGTGATGAGTATACAGCTAATGTTCTAAACTGCCAGTTTTTGGGTAAAAAGCAGGTTATTTGACCTGTAATATTTGAGTAACTTAACCTTGTAGATAAGTTGTTCGTGTAACTCCAGCCAACATAGAGTTTAACAATGTCTTTATAGATAAAAGCATCGAAGGATGGTATAAATTGAAGTTTACGAATAGATTGATTTTGGTATGCAGAACCCAGTTGATCGTTAACGGTTCTTGCACCAGAATTGTAAAATGCTACCACATTAAAGAACTTTGCTCTTAAATTTATTGAGAAATACTGATATCCAAAGTTGTTGTTTTGGTAAGTGAAAGGATTCTCTGTAATTCTAGATTTTGCAAATTCAAACCGAGGAGATATCAATACAGATTCATTAAGAGTTTTTAATCTAGCACCAAGAATTAATTTGTAGTTTAAACTATTGTATTGATTTCCTGTTTGAAAGTAATTTATGCCTGAAGCAAAGAACTGGCTTAGTGCAGGTCCCCAGAAGAAACTTGCATTCTTTGATAATGCATAGGTGTGTTCCAGTTTTGTTTCCCTATAACCCATTAAACTCTCAGTAACAGGACTTTCTCTTTTAGATGAATGGTCATTGTATATGAGCGCAACCCTATTCTTTTTGTTTACATCGAACTTTATAGCTCCAGTCAAATCAAACCTACCAGCCATTGGTGTATAAAAGTTTATACCATAGTAACTTGTAGTTAGCGATGTGCCTAATTTTCCAAACTTTGAACTGTAGTCTAAGCGTCCACCAATCTCATTGTTTTTGGCAGTATCTTTAACCGAGGTGGTATTGTATGCAAAGGTGAAATTAAATTTGTGATTCTTTTTTATAGTTAAGTTAGTTCCAACAAAGCCTACTTGAGATTTAAAACCAGTTATTTCGCCATAATTGTATGCGCCTCCAGCCGTGATAGTCGAAAAATTGGTTGGAGAAAAAGAGTAAGAACCTCCGTAGTTGTAGAAATCGCCAGAGATTGTTTTGTTAGCCATTGCTTGGACAAAATTTCGAGAATCTTGATAGGCTAAATATCCTCCTCGTCCGAACATTGGACTTTCTAGGCTTCTCAAATTATCTCCTAATTCTATATTCCAATTACCTAGATGTGCCCCTATATACATTCGGGTTTTTTCATAGAAGTCGCTATTCTCTTTTGAGGCATAATTTCTATAATAGTAATAAATATCCTTTCGTCCATTCAAGTATGTTTTTCCTTCAATGGTGGCAGAAATTGTTGGTTCTCGTTCAGAGTCCAATAAGCCTTGGGCTGATAATTCAATTGTTAATGGTTTATCAATGCTTGAAATGTGATTTACATATTTTGAATCTAGTTTATTAAACCAGATATTTTTTTCAGTTGTTGAGTAGGTTGTTTTAACAATAGCCGAAACAGGGTATAACTTTTTATCGTAGTAATCTTCTGTAAGTCTAACTCGATAAGTAAATACCGTGTCGGAAAAAGGGGGTATTGATACATCTACTGTAGCTGTAGTGTTGTCTGAAGATTCGATAGCCAAATAATTTTTACCATCGAAATATAGGTTAATGGGTTCCTCCCTGTTTCCAGAGTTCAAAATTTGAATTGAGAACTCACTTGAAAGAGACGATGGGTCTAAATAGGAAATTCCTCCAAGAAATTTAACTTTGATGCTATACTCGTGAGGAATTTTAATAAAACAATATGCATTTTTTATTGTGTTACCTCTGGTATCGGTTAATGATGCGATTACACTGTAACCAATATCACCTCTAACTTGTGTGCCAACAGCAACTCTTACTGGTACAATTAATGAATCCAAAGGAGGAACTGTTATTTCTACCTTTTCATTGCCAATAATGTTCCAGCCTTGAGGGACTGTTATGTTTAAATTAAAAGTCTCTTGTTGATTTGATTTGCTTACAATTTTTATAGCATTAAAAAAGACTTGCTTGGACTTTACTTCAATAGAATGCCTCAAAAATTCAATATTAATTTTTTTTGGTGTGTCATTGTTGTAAAGATAGTATTGGGCGTATAAATGATTGGACGTTACTAACATTGTAATGTAAG
>CAZTVB010000281.1:0-4495 GCA_964616315.1 uncultured Rikenellaceae bacterium | reverse complement strand
ACGCCCCTCACCTACTAGAGGAAAAGAATAATACGTATTTTAAATCGGCATCGGGAGGGCCAATGGTTCAACACTCATTACTGGCAATGTTTGAACTTTCTAGGAAAGGTCATTTTAGCTTGGAAACCGTTGTGGACAAGATGTGCCATGCTCCTGCAATTCTTTACAAAATTGAGAAAAGAGGTTTTATCCGTGAGGGTTACCATGCAGATTTAGTTTTAGTTAACCCTAATTCAAGGCAAACCATTACAAAGGATTCCTTGCTTTACAAGTGTGGATGGTCGCCACTGGAAGGCGAAACTCTAAGCGCCTCTGTACAAATTACCATGGTAAACGGTAAGATAGTCTGTGAAAATGGTAAGTTTGATGAATCGAGCAAAGGAAATGCACTCGAATTTAACGTATAACTATCTCATTTATAAATCAATTTAACATATAATAAAAGAAGGTTCGAAACATTTTGCTGTTGATATCGTTTTGTTATAATATCAACATATCAGAATGATATCTAAAATTTCCCTATTCAAAAAAGTCAAATTTAACCCAAGAAAAGAGCTTTCTCTGGTTGTTATTCTTTTGGCCTCGGTACTTATATCATCCTGCAATCTGAATAAGGAAAGCGAGTCAAAGCACGTTTGGATTGATTTTAATGATTCAACATCTGAAACTAAAAGTGTTGAATTGGATACATCAAAATCTATTAAAGTAGCCATTGCATCAATTATTTCACCTCAGGAAACATTTATTCAGTACAACAACATCCTAAATTATATTGAGGAAAAACTTAACCGAAAGGTTGTGCTAATACAACGTAAAACCTACAAGGAAGTAAATGCTCTTCTCAAGAAAAATGAAATTGACTTGGCATTTATCTGTTCTGGGGCGTATGTTCATGGAACTGATAACGACGCCCTTTCGCTACTCGTTATTCCAGTACGAAATGGCAACAGGTATTATCAGGCGTATCTAATAGCACATAAAGAATCTGAAATAAAAGGATTTAACGATTTAAAGAATAAAAAGTTCGTTTTCTCCGATTCACTTTCAAACACAGGCATGCTTTACGCTTTAAAAAGATTGAAGGATTTGGGTACTACAAAAGAGGCATTCTTCGCAGAGACATATTTTTCTCATGCCCACGATTACTCCATTGAACTCGTTAGCCGACGCATAGTTGCTGGGGCTTCAGTTAATAGCCTAATTTACGACTACATTGCAAAGTACAATCCTGAGAGAATAATTAATATTAAAATAATTGAAAAATCGGATTGGTATGGGATGCCTCCTATTGTTGTTTCAAATGGGATTGACAAAGAACTCCGTGATAGTTTGCTTTCAATATTTACCCAAATGCACACCGATAAGAAAGGTAACGAAATACTAAAACATCTTCTAATTGACAAATATGTTCAGGAATCGGACACCTTATATAATGGTATTAGGGAGATGTGTAAATATATATCGTGCAAGTAATGGACGAAGCAACCTCAAAATCATCGAAAAAACGATATATTCCGTTATTCTGGAAGTTTGCAATTGCTGTTTCCTCCATTGTAATACTCTTTGGCTCGTTAAACCTACTATTTATAAGATACCAGGTTTACTTAGCCTTTGAGGCTCAAATTGAACGACAGGGTATTAGTATTGCCAAAAGTGTTGCGGAGCAAGTTGTTGAGCCAATACTTTACGACGAAATAGCCAGCGTAAACCAGGCATTACTCAGAACCAAAGCCATAAACACCGATATTGACTACCTAATAATACTATCGCCAAACAATACTGTTTTGGCGCATACACTTCCAGTAGTACCTCCTCAAAGTTTGATTAACGCCAATAAGTTGAGTCTAACAGATTCCGTAAGTATCAAAATAATTCACAGCAAAAGCCAGAACAATAAAACTATCCGCGATTTTGCCACACCAATTATGGATGGTCGACTAGGCTTTGTAAGGGTAGGAATGAGCGAGGAGACAATTAACCGCCAACTCCTACAAGCAACTCGATTATTCATTCTGTTGGTGTTTATTTTACTGATTATGGGTGTTTTTGCGGCATTTGTTCTATCGTATATCATTACAAATCCAGTTAAAAGCATTAGTAAGCAAGCATCGTTGGTGAATCTAAAATCGCTCGAATCAAAGGAGAACAGCATTAGCCTTGAGTACAATAATTTTCTACTTAAAACTAAGAACCTATTTAACCTTCAGGACGAGATTGACATCTTGGGTCATACCTTTAGAGAGATGATACATCGGCTCAACTCTGCATATATTGAGATTGAGAAAACACGCGAATCGCTTGCTCAAACCGAGAAAATGGCATCTGTAGGAACTTTAGCAGCGGGGCTTGCTCACGAAATTAATAATCCGTTGGCAGGAATGAAAAGTTGCCTACGAAGAATATCGGAAAAGCCCGATAATATTAAGCAAAACAAGGAGTACATTGAGATGATGGCCGAGGCCATTGAACGGATAAGCAATGTGGTTGAAGGACTGCTAAACTTCTCGAGAAAGCAGGAATTAAAATATAGTAAAATAAACATCATTAAAAATATCGACAACTCTGTTGCGCTCATCGGTTTTCAGCTATCGCAGTCGAAAATAAAGCTCATCAAGGAATACGAATCATCTGTAATACAAATTGATGGGAGCGCAAACCATTTGGAGCAGGTTTTTGTTAATGCAATACTAAACAGCATTGATGCCATTAATGAGAGAAAGATAAATGAAGAAAATGTTGCCGGACAGATAATAATTAAAGTTGGGAGAAAGAATGATTACATTAACATTGATTTTATTGACAATGGCATTGGTATGCCGGAAGAAAAGATTGGCCAAATGTTCGATCCTTTCTTTACCCTTAAAAAAGTCAAACAAGGAACAGGCCTTGGATTAGCAGTTTGTCAGAACATCATTCAAAGCCATTTTGGTCAAGTAAATGGAACTAATATGATTGGCGGAGGATTTAAATTGTCAATTACTCTGCCTATGAAAATTGAAATGTAACGCATATATTTATACTCTATGCTAAAAATACTAGTAGTTGACGACGAGCGAATTGTTCGGGTAACCATCGCGGACGATTTAAAGGATGCTGGGTACTCTGTTAGAGAATTCTCGTCAGCATTAGCGGCATACCAATACTTAAAGGAAACGGACTCTAACATCGACTTAGTTATTACCGACCTTAAAATGCCCGAAATGGATGGGCTGGAGTTTCTTGGCAAGGTTAAACAACTCAACCCCGATATTTGTGTGCTACTAATGACAGCTCATGCTTCTATTCAAACGGCTGTAGAAGCAATTAAGTTGGGTGCTTACGACTATATCTCGAAACCATTCAATATTGATGAACTTCTGTTAAACATTGAAAGAATCAAGGAAATTAGGGAAGTAAAAGCCGAGAATAAACAGCTCAGGTTTCAGGTTCGGAAACAATTCGACCTCTCAGCATTTATTGGTAATAGCGAAGCCATAAAAAAAGTATTTGACCTTGTACATATTGTTGCCGATAAAAACACCAATGTGCTTATTGTTGGTGAAACAGGAACAGGAAAGGAACTCCTTACAAACATTATTCATTTTAATAGTCCGCGAAAACGCGCCCCTTTTGTAAAGGTTAGCTGCGCCATACTCTCCAGAGAGATTTTTGAAAGCGAGCTGTTTGGGCACGAAAAGGGAGCCTTTACAGGTGCAGAAAAGCAAAAGATTGGCAGGTTCGAGATGGCAAATTCGGGGACAATATACCTAGATGATATTGACGATATCCCCTACGATTTACAGGTTAAACTCCTGAGAGTATTAGAGGAAGGTGAAATTGAGAGGGTTGGCGGAACCGAAACAATCAAAATAGACGTTAGAGTAATAGCATCAACCAAAAAGAATTTGAAAGACTTAGTAGCCGAAGGAAAATTTCGCGAGGATTTGTACTATCGACTAAATGTTTTCCCAATTAACTTACCTCCCTTGCGTGAAAGAGTTAATGATATAGAAATACTGGCCAAACATTTTGTACAGGAATTCTCCAGTGGAGCAAGAGTTACAATAGATTCAGAAGTTTTAGAAATATTGAAACAATACCCCTTCAACGGAAACGTTAGGGAGATTAAAAACTTGATGGAGCGATTAGTTTTACTCGCTACCAATGGAATAATTGATAAAAGGATTATACCCGTAGATATCAGATTCCCTGGCAAGCCTCACACCTGCTTCTACTTTGAGAACAAGCCTCTTGATGAAATCCTTACTGAAGTTGAAACCAACGCAATACGTGATGCGCTGATGCGTTCTGGTGGAAATAAAGCGAAAGCTGCACAAATACTTCAAATACCAGCCTCAACTCTAAAATCTAAAATTGAGAAACTAGGGTTGGAAAAACCAAGTGCCGACTAATTTTCGTCGAAAACGACGATTTTTCGTCGATTTTTCATTGACAGAGCAACTGTCAAAACCACTCTTCAATCAGTATATTTAATTGATTTACTGCACATTAATAT
>CAZTVB010000280.1:0-4497 GCA_964616315.1 uncultured Rikenellaceae bacterium | reverse complement strand
AAATAAGTAGTTTATTTTATAATTGGAAGTGTAAACCAAAAAGTTGCTCCTTCTCCTTCTACACCCTCAGCCCAAACTTTACCAGAGTGCTTGTTAATTACACGTTGAACAATGGATAAACCCACACCAGTTCCCTCAAATTCACTATCGCTATGGAGCCTTTGGAATATTTCAAAAATTTTATGTGAATACTCCGTATCAAAACCAACTCCATTATCCTTTACATAGTAAGTATTGTATCCATTTTCTGCAATACTTCCAATTTCAATTATCTGCAAAGGCTTAGGCCTTGAATACTTCAATGCATTACCTATAAGATTTTGCCAAACTTGCCTAATTAAAATTGCGTCTGCAAAAATAGGTGGCAGCGTATTAATAGTGAATTTAATATTTTCAAGATTTGAGTTTAGCGCAAGATCAGAAAAAACAGATTGCGCCATTTCGGTCATATTTATCTTTGAGTAACTTATACTATTTCGCGAAACCCTCGAAAGTGCAAGTAGGTCTGTTATAAGTCTGTCCATTTTTTGACTACTGTCCCTAATAATTTTAAGCAATCTTATACCCTCAGCATCTATTTTATCTTTATAATCCTCAATGAATATTTTACTAAAACCATCAATGGCTCTTAAAGGTGCTCGCAAGTCATGAGAAACGCTATAGGAGAATGATTCTAATTCTTTATTAATAGACTCAAGTTTTTGTCGCTCCAACGTTAATTCCTTTGTCATATCATTTAAATCCTCTATCATGTATAACATAGCCCTCTGACTTTTATCGAGTTTTGCAACCTGCTCTTCTAGTTCTTTCGTGCGCATTTCTACTATTGCCTCTAACTCTTCGTTCAATCTTTTTAATTTCTGCTCTATCGATTTTCGTTCAATTAGTTCTTTTTGAACTTGTTGATAAAGTCTAGAGTTTTGAATAGCTACTCCTATTTGAGCCGACATGGTTTCAAGAACTCTCAGGTCAGTTTCAGTGTATGCATTCGACGAGGTGGTTTCAACATTAATTACACCAATAATGGTTGACTCTGATATAATGGGTACACATAACTCTGATTGAATATCGTCACGAATCGAAAAGTATCGAGAATCCTTTTTTACATCGTTAATAAGAATGCTTTTGCCATTTTTTGCAACCCAACCAACAATTCCTTTACCCACTTTAACTCCCTTTTCCTCAATATACTTTTTATCTATCTCGACATATTCGGTTCCCTTGGCCTGATCGCTTAGCGCAAAAGGGACTAACGATTCTCCATCTTCAGCTTTCAATAGTACCGCACAATGCTCGTAGTTAAGAATATCCTCTAAAACTTGAATAATCTCGTGAGCAAGATTTTCAGGTGTGGATAGATATTGAAGTGGTTTGCTGGCCTTAAAAATAGCCTGAATCTCGTTATTAAGTCTAAGAAATTCTAACTCAGATTTTTTTCGTTCACTAGTATCCCTAACTACTGCAAGAATTCTCTGTTCATTATCTAGTTCAGTGAAGCGTAGTGACACTTCTGTCCAAAAAGTGTTACCATTTTTCTTTTTTGCTAACCATTCAAATGTTTGGCTCCCTTTCTTAATTGTTTCTTGTATTTTGTTTAAGGCATCATACTCGTTATAAGGGTGCTCATTTATGCTTATATCAGCTAAACCTCTACCAATAAACTCTTCCTTGTTTGAGTAACCATATATTTCTAGAGTTCTGTCGTTACAATCGATTATTGTTCCTGTGTTTGCATTGTGTATAATAATAGCCTCGGAGGTAGAATTGAATATCTCTCTTATCTTCAATTCGCTTTCTTTTATGGCAATTTGTGCAAGTTTATTTTGGGTTATATCCATTATACTACCATACAGCCGAAAAATTTTGTTATCCTGAAATTCAGCTTGACCATTTGTTCTAACCCATTTTTGAACACCATTAGCATCGGTAAATCTCAACTCAAGATCATATGGTTCTCCAGTTGCTAGGGCAAGTTTGAAAGCAGAATCTAAAATAGTTTTATCTTCAGGATGATAAAAATTTAGAGCAAGATCTATATCAGAAAGTTTATATTCATTCGATTCAACACCATGGATTCTATAAACACCCTTTGTCCATGAAATCCTTTTTGTAACTACATCATAATCCCACCCTCCGATGTTACTTATAATTTCCATTTTCTCGAGCAAGCGATTGGTTTTTTTATGCTCAATTACTTCTTTCTTTAATTGTGCAGTTCGTGACTTTATAGTTCTACGAAGCACAATAATGAATACCAAAGACATCATTAACAATATTGGGACTAGTATTTTCAGTAAGATATTGGCAATATCTTTAGCTGATACAACCTCCTTATAGGTTGGACCAAACCATTTATGGTGAAGTTCATCGAAGGTTTTATTGGCTATGACAATAGATAAGCCCTCGTTTAAGCGAGAAAGAAGATTTGTATTTCCCTTTTGAACGGCAAAACAAAAATCTTGTCGAAAGTCGGTAAGTAATTTATCTAGGGGAATAATTCTTTTTAACCCTAACCTATTAACAATTTCTAAACCAACAACTTTTTGGACAATTACGGCTTCAACTTCTTTTGAATCTAAAAGTCTAAATGCTTCCTCAAAGGTATGTGTTGTTATTATTTTGTCAGAAATTTTCTTTCGAAGAACATACTCTTCAGTATTATCACCCTTCATTACAGCGATGGTTTTATCCTTAAGATCATCGAGAGATTTAATTTTCTTATTATCTTTTCGAATAAATATTGCACCATGCAGATGTAAGTATGGCATAGTAAAGTCGTACAGATTCTCCCTTTCTGGTGTTCTCCCTACAAGGGGTAAGGCATCAATTTTCCCATCTGCAAGGTCTTGCTTTATTTGATTCCAAACGCCAACTTTAATTTCCACATCAATACCTACCGCTTTGGCCGCTGCCTTAAAGAGATCTATAGAGAACCCATCGGCATTCCCATTTTTATCAACAATGCAATAAGGTGGGTAGTCGGGTTCCGATGCAATAATTATTTTTTTAAATTCACGATTTATAATGGTATCAGAACTCGATACTGCATTTGAGATAGACGCAAAAACTGCAATAATGAGTACAGAAAAGGCAAAGAATGTTTTTTTAGGGGTTTTCATGGTAAAAAAAAGTATATTATTTTGAAAAACTATTCACTATTAAGTCTCTTTAATTCATTGAGTTCCTTCCTTAGCTCCATAATTCGGTATTCCCTATTCAGTGTTATCTCCTTAAAGTTTTCAAGTTCTCTTATTTTCTGATTGAGTTCAAGTGTTTGTTCTGCTACTTTTTCTTCTAATTTCTCCTTGAGCAATAAAAGTTCTTCCTCAACATTTTTTCGCTCGGTGATATCAACAACAGAAACAATGTTGAAATAGCCAGCCGAGACAAAACCAATCTGGAGATACTTAACACTTCCATTTTTACAGGTAACTTTACATTCCATAGGTTTTATTTCTGTTCCTGTATTAATTGAAGCAGTAATAGAATCAATCCATTCCTTTTTAATCAACTCCCGATACTCTTCATCAGGGTATGCCTTTGGCCACCAATCCTCCACAGTTGGATGATCCTCTATAGTATATCCTGTTAACTCCACAAATTTTTTATTAGTAAAGAGTGTGTTCTGATTTGAATCAGATAGCACAAAACCAATAGGCGCTTGTTCTATTAGTTTACGGAATTTTTCCTCGCTTTCCCTAAGTTTTTCTTCATATAGTTTTCGTTCCGTTATATCAACTGCTGTTCCAATATATCCAATCACATCGCCCTCGCTATCCTTTTGCGGAACTGCTTTCCCGCTGATCCATTTTACGGTTCCATCCTTCCATAAAAATCTATAATCCGCTGTGGAGAATTCATTGTTTGCAATAGCTTGTTTCCAACCTTGCATTACAGTCTCAACATCATTTGGATGAACAGCCATTAGCCAATTATCACCTAAGGCCTCATGAAATTGAATACCCGATATTTCCGACCATTTTGGATTGACATATGTGGTTGAGCCATTTTTATCGGTACGGAAAATTCCAACAGGAACCTCTTCCACCAACGATTTGAATAACATTTCATTGTCGCTTAAGGCCTTTTCGGTTAGTCTAATTTGAGTAATATCCTCTACAATACCCTCGTAGTACAATACTTCTCCATTTTTATTTCGAAAGGCTTTAGCACACTCAACCACATAAATAGTCTGATTATCCTTACCTTTCCATACCGTTTCAACCCCTTTCAAAACACCTTTTTCTTCAATTTGCTTTTTGAAATCTTGGCGATGTTCAAGAGTTTCAAAGCCATTAGACTCAAGGTTTCTTCCTCTTAGCTCATCCAAACTATTATAACCAAGCATACCAATTAGAGCTGGGTTTGCAAGTAAAATTTGTCCTTTAGGATTTGTTCGGTAAATTCCAAACGATGCATTCTCAAAAAGACTCCGGTATCGCTCTTCGCTTTCAACTAATAGGTTATGTTCAATTATCTTATGTTCTTGCTCACGAA
>CAZTVB010000279.1:0-4500 GCA_964616315.1 uncultured Rikenellaceae bacterium | reverse complement strand
CTTAGGTATTTTATGTTTTCGGCTCTATTGAACCCGTATCCCATTATTTTCCCTTTATTTACTAATAGAATTGCAGCGATAGATAGGAGAAGGATGATGAGTTTATAGATTACATTTTGGGTGTAAAAATTCAACTCAAGGTAGTTTTTTACAAAAGCTGTTATTGGCTTTGCAATACTTGAACTCAGAATCATTATAGCTGCTCCCAGCAAAATGGTACTAATAACTGCAAGCCACGCTTTTTTTTGAATAAAATCAACTAGTTTACTCATTTTCTATAATTTTTGAAGTTTGTTAAAGCCTGGAACATTGGTGTTGAAAAAGAATTTCTGACCATCGAGTATTTGTTTGGTTACATTTACAAATTCAGGATTGTCAACTTCCTTCATAATTTTTAGTACGGTTTGCTCCTTTAGCATTCCTGCGTGTAATATGCACGAAATGTATGTGCTATTGCTCCAAACTGCCTGTTTTACTTTTTTAAGATCGTTATCCATGAGGGCAATTAGGTGCTCCTCGCCATCTATTACTAGGTTTAACTGTTGGCTTTGCCAATGGCTGATGGCTTGGTCGCCAACGGTAGTGCAAATAACATTTGCCCCTTTAATTTCTATAGGCTGATATGCTTCAACTTGAACATCTACACCTCTTAGGGCTGCCTCCTCAATACATGCAGCAACTTCTGCTAGTGCTTTTGGAAAAGCATCGATCACCGCAATGGATTTGCATCTGTTCATCATCGATCGAAACCGCTCAAACACCAAGGGGACGGAATCAATAGCGTAGCTGGTCTGTTCCTCTGTTTCAGTCTCAAGACTATTGAGTAGTTCTTTCGCTGTATTGGATTTGTTGAGAATAGACTTTTCGTAGTGACTAAAAAACTCATTTGGATTAACCGCTTTGCAGAGTTTATTCTTATTATCTTCAATAATAACAGCACCCTTTTTGGCCAACGACTCAATTGCCTTGTAAACATTGGCTGTAGGCTTGTTAATTTGTTTGCCAATTTTATAGGCTGTTGATGGGGGATGGGTTAGGAGATGAACGTATACATCAGCTTCGAGCCTGTTAAAGCCTATTTCTATTAATATTTCTGTGTTTTTAACCATAAGTGACATAATAGGTACAATGCAAATATATATAATAGTATAATAAAAAACTACTACTAAATGTTTTTCCCAAAAAAAGACGCCTAGGTTTTCCTTGGCGTCTTTTATACATTGTCCTTCTAATATCTTGAGTCTGATATCTAGGTTCTATTTGAACGCCTTTTCTGGCAAACCGTCACCTTCAAGTCTTAAGCGTTTGAAGTACTCTGGAACGGTTTTTCCTGTTAACTCATCAACATACATTTTGGCAAGCCCCATGCTTAGCATAAATCCTTGTCCGCGTAGTCCTGTGAATAGGCCGTGCTTGGTGTCGATAAACATACGTGGTTCTACATAGTAGCCAGCCCAAACTGCTTGGAAACCAACAGAACTAAGTTGAGGAATCCAACCAGAGAATACCTCCGAGGCAATTTCGATAAAATCCTGCGAGTTATATTTTAGGTTTTTATCGGCCTCGCGTGGGTCAACTGCTGGCGATGCGCAGCCAATAATTTGACCAGTTTCGGCAAGTTGTTGTCCGTAAACTGCCACAAAACCCTTGTAATTTCTGCGGTCGATAAGCATTCCTAGCGGATCGCCGTTAACTCCCAACCAAGGTAAGCGACGGGTAATGAACGCTTGGTGTTTTACAGGGTAAATTCCGGTGTAAATTCCAAGTTGACGGGTAAACTTCTCGCCAGTTGGTCCGAGTGCGTTTACAAAATTATCGGCATGGTACTCAACGTAGCTCTTATCGTGGTCGCGAACCAAGGCCACAAAACCATTCCCATTCTTGTGAATGCTAATTAACTCGCAATCCTCCTTGATAACACCACCTTTCTCGATTCCAATCTTGCGAAGCAAATCGATTGTTTTGCCAGGAGTTGCTTGCCAGCATCCTTTGGTAATAAGAGCAGCGTTGTAGGTAGAAAGTTTAGGATTCATAAAGGGCGAAATTTCCTTTTGGAAATCCTTTGGATCAATCATATAAGCATTGCTCCATGCCATTGAAGCCTCAAGGGCTTTCCTGGTATTCTCGTCGTGGGCGAAGTTTACATAGTTGATTGGTCGATAGTCAATATTTGATACTGTATGAAGATCCTGGAATAGTTTGTGGTTCATTTCGGCAATATCGGCGATCTCGGGTAGTGAGAAAGCTGTACGACCACCGGCAATATTACGCCAGCTGGCACCACGTCCGTAGTTTAGTAAAACTGGTTTTAATCCTGCCTCGGCCATATAGCGGAAAAGTGAACTACCAGCCATACCACCACCAGCAATAAGCACAGGAATTTTCTCCACTCTTGCTTTTTTACCATTTACTCCGGTGATGTAAGTTTCTGGAACATCTTTTGGGTAAAGTTCTCCCATAGAAACCTGATTGCTAAGCGGTCCACGAGGAGTGGCATCACCTACAATTTGAATTCCCATTGGAGCGAGGGTTGTTTTTAAACGCTTAATACAACGTTTACCTCTACAAGCACCCATACCTAGGCGGGTGGTATGTTTAATTTCATCGGCGGAGATAAACTTGCGATCGCCAATAACCTCCATAATTTCATCTAAGCTTACATCGTCGCAGTGGCAAACGTAGATTTTCTCCTCTGGCTTGTAAGATGTTTTCTTTATTTCTATTGGTTTTGGGAAGTTTTCCTTAACAATAAATCCTCGAGCATTGAGTAAATCATCGCCATGCAAATCGTGCGATTTTACACGAGCAACATTGGTTTTATTGGGTTTACGGAGTATTTTTTCAATAACTCCGTTGCCAAGTACTTTGCCGTTATTATCAACTAAAAATACCTCGGCACCTTCCTGTGCTTCATACTCAATTGGCAGGAATAACCAATCCTTAGCGTAGCTGTAGCCAAATATTGCTAACCCAGGGCATTGGTAAACGCAGTCCATACAACCAATACACTTGTTAAAATCGACAACAGGAACAGTGCTGGTTGAGTTTTTTGTAATTGCTCCGTGAGGACAAGCAAATGTACAAGGATTGCAAGCAAAGCCATACAAACAGTCGATTTGCACAAAAGGTTTTGCTTTTTTGCGCTCATCGGTTGGGAGATAAGGACTTTCGATAACTCTTACAGGGTGTTGTTGACTATCAATATACTCCTTGCTAATATTTAGGTAAGTATCGTACTTAAAGCGAGCGCCTAGTTCGTGTAGAATTTCGTATGCCACTTGTTTTCCGCGGAGAACAGCGCTTGTGCCTTCGCCAATTTTAATGGCATCGCCAGCACCGTAACAGTTACGACCGAATATTTCGTTTCCTTTAATCAATAACTGATCATCGGGAACAAGACCTGTACAAATATTGATAGCATCAATACCCTCAATAATTTGCTCGGTGCCTGGAACTGGTTTAAAATCCTTTGCATCGGCAATTACAGCACCAACAATACCTGTGTGGTCGTTGTTTGGTAACGCTTTAACCAGTATTTTACCAAGCATAATTGGAATGCCTAAGCGGCGTACACGGTTTGCCTGAACAGGGAATCCTCCCTCGTGAGGCATAGCCTCAATAATAGCCTTAACATTTGCGCCTGCTTGCATTAGCTGGTAGCTGGTTAAATATCCAATATTCCCAGCACCAACCGAAAGAACATTTTTACCAAGTAGTGTGAATTCCTGATTCATCATTTTTTGAACTACGGCGGCGGTGTACACACCTGGTAGGTCGTCGTTCTCAAATGTGGGCATAAAAGGCACAGCACCAGTGGCAATTACCATATGGTCGGCCTCCACAAAGTAAATTTCCTCCGTAATGATGTTTTTAACGGCAATACGCTTGTTTTCTAAAACATCCCAAACAGTGCTATCGAGGAAAATTCCCTCGTGGTTATCACCAGCAAGCGTTTTTGCGATATCGAAACCACGCATACCACCAAATTTCTTTTCTTTTTCGAAGAAAAAGAATTGGTGTGTTTGCATGTTGAACTGTCCGCCGATGGTGGCATTATTGTCAATTACAATGTTTTCCACACCATGTTGTAAAAGAACCTCGCGTGCAGCCAAACCTGCAGGACCAGCACCAATAATAGCCACGGTGGTTTTGTAAACCTTGGTGCTGTGTTGCTTGTTGGCTGGTTTAACATCGGGAGTGTGCTCCTGAGGAATTTCGCGAACCTCCTTAACTCCATCAACAGGAGTTATACAAATACGCTTTATTTGTCCATCCACAAGCATTTCGCAGGCACCGCACTTGCCAATACCACACTCTAGGCTTCGTTCGCGATGCTCAATACTGTGACTATGAACAGGAAAGCCCGCTTGGTGTAAGGCTGCGGCAATAGTAAAACCTTTTTCGCCCTTCACCTGTTTCCCTTCAAATAGAAATGTAACATTTTCCACCTTGGGTACTTCAAGAATGGGGTGTTTATCAATTTTATGCATAGCAAAATAT
>CAZTVB010000278.1:0-4504 GCA_964616315.1 uncultured Rikenellaceae bacterium | reverse complement strand
ATTCTAAAAGGAAATGATTGGAAGGGAGAAATACAGAACAGAAAAAAATCAGGTGAACTATACTGGGAATCGGCATTAATATCCCCGATTAAAAATGAAAAGGGAGAAATACTGCATTTTATTGCATTAAAAGAAGATATTACAGTAAAAAAGTTGACTGAAATAGAACTACAAGAAAGAGATATTATGCTTAAAGAGCAAAACGAGGAATACATAATGGTGAATAAGGAACTAACCGAAAGTTATGAAAGAATAAAGGCGATAAATACAGAATTGGAACGAGCTAGAGAGAAGGCCGTTGAAAACGACAAGTTAAAAACAGCATTCCTTGCCAATATGAGCCACGAAATTAGAACCCCTATGAATGGAATTATTGGCTTTGCAGAGTTGTTAAAAAATAAAGCATTAAGCGAGGATGAGAGACTGGGTTACATAAAAATAATCGAAGAAAGTGGGCAGCGACTTCTTGACCTAATAAACAACTTAATCGATGTCTCAAAGATTGAGGCAGGTCAAATAAACACAACATTAGCAAGCGTTGATATCAAAAGTGAAGTGCTCCTCCTTTACAACTTCTTCAAACTTGAAACAGGCAGAAAAAAAATTGAGTTAACGCTTCAACAAGGCGATGAACTTCAACCCATTACATTGCTCACAGATAAACAGAAATTTCTTTCAATTGCATCGAACCTAATTAAGAATGCTGTTAAATTCACAAATTCTGGAACCATTGATTTTGGTTACAATATTCTGGGCAATGATGTTTTATTCTATGTATCCGATACAGGAATTGGAATCCCTGAAAAAATGCGGGAAAGAATTTTCGAAAGGTTTGTGCAAGCCGACACATCATTCTCCCGAGATTACGAAGGAGCAGGCTTAGGTTTGGCTATATCAAAATCATATGTTGAAGCACTCGGTGGTAAAATATGGTTTACCACAAAAGAAAGCGTTGGTTCAACATTTTACTTTACACTGCCCTTATATGCCCACTCGTTTGAGGTTAAAGGAGCATTGATTGCAAAAAATCTTGAGGAAACCATAAGGCAAAAAAAATTGAAAATTCTTATTGCTGAAGACGACAGTTTGTCTATGCTGTATCTTCAGAATCTTTTAGAGCCAATTGCCTTTAAATTATACTATGCAAACAATGGAACAGATGCGGTTAAAACTGCAAAAGAAAATCCAGACATTGATGCGATTTTGATGGATATCAGAATGCCCGATATTACAGGAATAGAAGCAACCACGCAAATTAGAAGATTTAACAAAAAAGTCACCATAATTGCCCAAACAGCCTTTGCGTTTACCAATGATAAAATAAGTGCAATCTCCGCTGGTTGCAACGATTACATTACTAAGCCAGTATTGCCCAATGAACTATTTAAGATACTGGATAAGTGGCTAATCTCTAATACAGATAACTAATAGTAATTGGATTTATTTTGCTTACGTTATTAAATCAATGTGTATCAATTCTAGGGTATACCCCAAGTTGATACACTTTTTACATCCAGTTTCAGCTTTTTTTCCCCACAAATGCTTCATATTTTTGACTACCTTAAATATGATACAGTATGGATGTAGTTTGTTATATAAGAAAATCAACTGAAGACCAAAATTGGGAACGTCAAATATTCAATTTGAAGGAAATTGCACAAGAAAAAGGATGGACGATGGTTCGAACCTTCTCAGAAGCAATCAGTGGAACTACCAAGGTTCAGAAAAGAAAGGAGTTTAATGAAATGCTTCGATACATTGAAAGTAAGAATATCAAACTCTTAATGATTTCAGAGATTTCTCGTCTTGGTCGAAAAGTTACAGACATCCTGACAACAATAGAAACTCTACATGAGAGGGGCATTGCCTTATACATACAGCAGTTTAATATGTGCTCCATGGAAAATGGAGTAGAAAACCCAACGGTTAAACTCCTTTGCCAAATGATGAGTATTGGGGCAGAAATGGAAAACAACTTGAGGAAGGACAGGCAGCGTGAAGGAATCGTAATTGCAAAACTTCAAGGTAAATATAAAGGGAGAAGAGCTGGGGCTATTTCAGATAAAGATAAGTACTTTAAAAAATATAAAAACGTAATGGAATTATTGGAACGAAGTGAGTTAAGTGTGAGACGAATTGCCTTGATTACAGGGCATTCCGTCAATACAGTTCGCAGAATTAAGCAATTGGCATTTAATTAAATACCATTCGATAACGTTCCAAGAAAGGGTCTGGGGCAAAATAGTGATTAGGATAATTCGCTCGGTAAACATGCTCT
The DNA here is from genome assembly GCA_964616315.1 of uncultured Rikenellaceae bacterium. Lineage (GTDB taxonomy): Bacteria > Bacteroidota > Bacteroidia > Bacteroidales > Tenuifilaceae > SB25. The sequence goes on along the minus strand of CAZTVB010000278.1, from coordinate 2,226 downwards.
ACCTTTCCCTCCCTTTCCTTATACTCCATAACTATCATAAATTCAAGCGTTCCATCAGCGTTGAAGATATCTTGGTGGGCAATCAGAGTCTGCTTTTTGTCTTCCATTTTTCATTCTTTTCTCAAAAATAAATGTATTGAATGAGCAAAAAAAATCATCCTATTTGATTTTTTTCTATAGTTTCCAGTTAATACCTTTATAAGTCAACAAAATATGATAATATATGAGCAACTCAAATGATTATGTGGAAGAAATTAAGTCTCTCCTTTTGGGCTTATCCGTTGGAGATGCTCTTGGCGTTCCCGTGGAATTCTGCGAAAGAGAGGAGTTAAAAGATAATCCAGTTACAGACATGACAGGGTATGGTACACACAACCAACCCGAAGGGACATTTAGCGATGACTCCTCCCTCACTTTTTGCTTGGCGGAAGCACTTACACATAAATTCGACATCAATCTAATCGCCCAAAACTTCATAAAATGGTATACAGAAGGCTATTGGACAGCCCGTGGAGAGGTCTTTGACGTTGGTAATGCCACCAGACATGCTATATACAGGCTGAAAGATGGTATCAATCCCATGCTGGCGGGTGGTAGAGAGGCGAAAGATAATGGGAATGGGTCTTTGATGCGAATTTCACCGCTAGTATTTTATTTGAAAGATAAAGATGTATCTGAAAGATATGAACTTACAAAGCAGGTTTCTGCCATTACCCATGGGCATATAAGGTCGATAATTTCGTGTTTCTATTATATTGAGTTTGCAAGGCTTTTGCTAGCAGGTAAAGATAAATTTGAGGCTTACCGTGAATTACAATCAATAGTACCTTCATTTCTTTATTCCTTAAATGTTGACTCGACAGAAATTAGTTTGTTCGATAGATTGTTAACGGGAAATATTTATGAACTAGCAGAAGATGATATACATAGCAGTGGCTATGTTCTCCACACGTTGGAAGCAAGTATTTGGTGTATCCTCAAAACAAACAGTTATAAAGATGCTGTACTTTTGGCTATAAACTTAGGGGATGACAGTGACACTACAGGTGCGGTTGTTGGTTGTCTCTCTGGGCTTTTGTATGGTTTAAAAAGCATTCCAGAGGAATGGTTGAGCAAACTAGCTCGAAGGAATGATATAGAAAATCTGGCTGAACGGTTTGGAAAAAGTTTATAAATTTATGATTGTTATAATTTTCAACTATTAGAATAAGTCAAAATGGCATAGATTTAGTTAATGGTATAAAACAAAAAATTGAAAATAGCATTAAAATTTCTTGGGATTTCATATTTATGATTAATTTAACTTAATCAAAATAAACCCATTACTGATAAATGAATCATTTCAACTCAATAAAGGAGCTACTAAATACTCTTAGCAGAGGACAAAAACTTCTAGCAGAGATGTTTGAAAAGCGAAAATCGCTTTCATATAAATATGAGTATGCCCTTGATGTTATGGACAATAATGTTGATGTGATTCAACTCTTATTGAGTAAGAGTATTGTTAGGCAAAATGGAGTGTTCCTAGAACTTGATGACCAATTCCTTCAGTTTTTTGAGCAGATTTTAGAGGTCAATGAGGAAATAAACACCTCATATATTAATGAAAACATAAGGCAAGTCAAGGATGAATACATGTTGTATTACTTGCAAGCTAATAGTGATGCAGAGAGATACAAATATTTAAAAGCAGTTAAATCATCTTTATTAAAGATTAGCCGTATTACGATTAGGAATATCCTTGACCTAAATCGGAACATTGAAAACACTTTTAAAACAGAGCCTAACTACAAAATAAAACTCTCTAAACTTGAAAACCATAAGTTAAAGCTAGTCGCTATTCAGCAACTAATTGAACAAACAGAAAAGTTGATTACTGAGGACGAGTTGACTTTTTTCAAAACAGCAATTGATGAAGATTTAAAAATAATTACCCTTCAACTTCGTTTGGATTTAACAGTATCAAGACAAAACTTGATTGAAACTAGAAAGCAAATTATTGAATATATAAATCAAACTAAGTATCAGAGCAAATTCATCGAAAAGGTAAAGCAACTAAAATATTTAAGAGACCAATACGAGATTAAGCACAAGACAAACATTCTACAGGTACTTTCAGACAATCGTTCGACAGTTTTTGAATCAAAACCAACTTATCCACTGAAACTTTCACTTTATTATTTACAATTGGATGAAATCTATCAAATTGTTAAAAAGGTCAGTCTT
>CAZTVB010000277.1:0-4513 GCA_964616315.1 uncultured Rikenellaceae bacterium | reverse complement strand
GCAAAGCGCTGCTATTAAGACGTAGCTAGTAATTAGCTTTGTTCCAATTTTAATGTTTTTGAGATTCATAACCTTACTGTATTAGTTGACAAATAAAACCATCATTACTATTTAGTAAAGTTATCCTAGGCTAGTAGCAAAAACTAGAGTTTCAATACTTGTTTGAGGGAGTTAGGTATAATTACGCAAAAACCAGAATCAAGTCATACTTTTGATAATCTGACACTTAAGCCTATGATGTCTGAAGTAATTTTAGTTTTTTTAACTTACCGATGCTTAAGCATTAAGTAATTTCCACATAATTATTCTACTTCAACTAACTAATGAGTTGTTTATTAATAAGCGGTATTTATAAGTTAAATTAAACTGCCTGCGGATTGAGCAATCCCTCAACTTTGTTGATTAGGTTTGTTGAGTTAAATGGCTTAATAAGATAGTCACTAGCGCCAAGTTCCATGGCTTTTCCTATGCTCTCATAATCGGCCCGAGCGGAAACAATAAGAACTGGGAATGTGAATGGTTTCTCAAGTTTATCGAGTAAAACAAAGCCATCCATTACGGGCATCATAATATCGAGTATTAATAGGTCTGGCTTTTGCTTTTTAAGTTCAGCCAAAGCCTCCTGACCGTTAGAAACAAATTTCAATTCGTAGCCATAATCACACAAAACAGTCTGAATTAAGAGCTGGATAATTCGTGAATCCTCTACTAAAAGAATTTTTTTCGATTCCATAAAAAGCAATTATCGTTCAAAAATAAGAAACGAACAAAAAGGGTTTTAGAGTATTTTCACCTAATTTTTACAAATTGATGATTTTGTTACGAACAGCCCACATAGCCAACGAGACCGCACTATTTGTTCCTGTTTTATCGAATAAACGTGCCCTATGTCCTTCGACGGTTCGTTCACTTAAAAATAACTTCTCTGCTATTTGAGCGTTGGTTAGACCTTGGCAAACAAGTGTAAGGATTTCCATCTCACGAGCAGAGAGCTTAACCTGTCCAGCTCTCTTGCCCTCCTTAGCCGAGGCAGTTTTTAAGACTTCAACCTCCGAAGAGCAACTCGAAACAATGCGTTTTTCGCCATTGAACACAACGTTTGAGCCCTTAAACCGGACATCAATAAGGTTACTATTCTTATGAATAGCCTTAAATTCAAGTTCAAAGTCTTTTATTGCGCCTTGTTCACATTTCGCAATGCTATCGGAAACGGTTCTTATATCATCCTTGTTAACAAAGTTAATAAGGTTATTACCCACGATCTCCTGCTGGTAATAGCCTAGCATATCTGCAAATTGCTTGTTGGCGTGCTCAATAACCTGACCTTTAAGAATTATTGTTCCGCTATACGAGTTATTAAGAATTGCATGAAATTTCTCATCGTTTACCTCATTAAGTCGTTGTCTGCTCTCGATTCTTCTACGAATTACCTTTACTAATTCTCCAAACTCAAAGGGTTTTGGAATATAATCGTCGGCACCAAGATGAAGCCCAAGCAGAATATCCTCCTTCGATGCCTTTGCCGAGAGGAATATAAATGGAATTACCGATGTGGTATTAATTTGATGCAGCATGTTGAATACCTCGTAACCAGTAATTCCCGGCATTGAGATATCGCAAACAATAACATCGGGCCGATGCTGAATGGCCTTTTGTATGCCCTGCGAGCCATTTTCTGCCAGAACTACCTCAAAGCCTACTCCGTTCAGGTATTCCGAAATGGTCTCCCGTAGGTCAATATCATCCTCAACGAGCAGTACTGTATTTTGCTTAACATCCATAATTTTAAAGATAGAGAAAAAAGATATTTCTTTTATAGTTTAATTATAATGGAACCAAAATTGTTACCGTAGTTCCCTTTCCTTCGTTACTTTTAATTGATATCTCACCATTATGTAAATCAACGCAACGCTTTACAATGCTTAAACCCAATCCACTTCCACTAATATTGCTAATGTTTGATGCTCTAAAGTATGGGTCGAAAAGGAATCGAACCTCATCCTGAGGTATTCCAATGCCGTTATCCCTTACAACAACCTTAAGCCTTTTGGGTTCCAACTTCATGCTGAATTTTACAATACCCTGATTAGGGCTGAATTTAATGGCATTATTCAATACATTATCTATAATATGCACCAATAGGCCTCTGTCAGCCATAACTGCTCGTGGAATTCCCTTCAAAACCTCTACCTGCACAAAGGGTTGAAAGAGATAGTCAATCTGCTCAATAATAGAATCGATAAGAATGTTGGAATTATACTCCTCAGGTGTAAATCTTAGCCTACCGCTCTGCTCCTTGCTAACCAATGAAACCTCATTAATTAGCGCAGTAAGGCGCTTGGCGGCATTATTGAGACGGACTAGGTTTTTAGTGGCATTTATAAAATGATTATCAACCAAGTTGCGCTCCAAAAGCTGAATATTTAAGGAGATATTGGTAAGTGGAGTCCTAAAATCGTGCGATACGGTTGATATAAAGTGATTCTTTTGCCGATGTAACTCCTGCTCCTTCTTTAGCGCAAGAGCAATCTCCTCCTGTGCCTTAATTTTTTCGGTTATATCATGGGCATTAATTAACACTCCCCCTATCTCAGGTGTATCGGTAAAGTTCGATGCCTTAAGGCTTAAAACTCTATATACTCCATTCTTATGTTTAAACTGAATATCGGTGCTGGAATAGCCCAATCCGTTAGAACCAACTAGATTCAAAAAATCAACAAACTTAACCTGATCTAAATCGGAAACTACATTACGAATATTTCTAATTCGAGCTCTACTACTAAATCCTAGAACATTAGAAATAGATGGGCTTATATACTTACAATTACCCTGTGTATCAACAATAAAAATTATATCGCTTGAATTGGAAATAAGCTTCCTGAAACGGTTCTCGTTTAGAGCCAAAATCTCAACTATTTTCTTACGTTCAGTAATATCAACAATAATCCCATCGTAATAATCCTTACTGGGCAATCGGCGTGCATAGTTGGCAACCCATATTTCCCGTCCATCAGTCCGCCGAACGGGCATCTCGAATATTGCAGTGGACTCATCCTTTAATTTGCTCAGAAATTCACTATGAGTTTTCTTGTTGATAACCAATTCTTTTACAGGAAAACCTTTTACTTTGTCGGCGCTACAAAAACCAATAAGCTCTGCAAAAAAATTATTACACTCAATAATTTTCCCTTCAGAATAAGAAACCCTGTAAAAACCAGCCAAAGCATTGTCGAACATCCCGCGGTAACGCTCCTCGCTATCGGTAAGCATCTCCTGAAGTTTAATAAAAACAGTTCTATCGTCGAAATTAATTATAAGGTGATTCTCGTTATTAATTAGAACTTTCGATACCGACAGAAATCCCTTCCTTAAACCTCTTAACCTTGTGTTTATCTCAAAAATATCCTTTGTAACATTTCCTTTATCCTTTAAACTGCTTATTATTTGCCTAAAACCTGCAGGGTCGGTTATAAGTTTAAGTGAGAATATTGAGCGCCCAATAACCTCGTCTTCCGACAAACCAACGCCGCGTAAAAAACGGTCGTTAACTTCAATAAACACTCCATCGGACATACGACAAATACCCATCCAACTTGGATTGAGCTTAAACGCAAGGGAAAACTTTTGTTCCGATTCATTCAGTTTCTCTTGCATTTGGATGAAGTGTGTCATATCCTGAAAAGTTGCCAAGAAAAACCTGCCCTTGCTCATTTTTACAAGTTCTCCAAAAAGGATTCCCTGCTTTAAATTACCATCGGCATCCTTAAGCATGAAATTGGGTCGGAAAACCCGTTGGTGCTTCATGGCCTCCTCCCTAATGGTGATAACCTCCATTGGGTTTGGATGAATATTGACTTCGTAGAGCGATTTACCCACCAAATAGTCGTAACTGTAACCGAGTCCATCAATACACGATTCGTTAACATCTATAATACGCCCCTCCTCAAAAGAGTAAAGCAGCATCCACAAAGGACTTAGTTGGAACAATTTAAAGAAAAGATTATCGGCAACGTTAACGCTATACTCAGTTTCAGACTCGCCCTCCTTATTTCTATTCGGTGTTTTAACGAATTGTAACCTATAATCAGCTGAATTAATTAACTGGAAAAGAATTGATTCACCAGACCTATCCTCCAATGATGTTGCCTGAAACAGGTAATTTAATCTGTCGCTATTCGGTGATGTTATCTGTATAAAATACTTTCCGCCATCTATAAAATATTCGTTTACAAACACATCCCATCCTTCAATATTCCTAAACGATAAAATATCGGAAAAGTAAATATCCGAAGAAGGAGCATTTTCAAGTCCAATTAAATCCAAGAAACTAGGATTCCAATTACGGATTTTTGTCGAGGATAAATCCACGACAAAAAGTGGTGCTGTGAATATCTGAAAATTATTATCGTTCATTGATAATAAGTTAAACAGCAACAAAGAGTTTTAAAAAATTACACCAACAAATGGCAAATCAGTTCAGAAACAATCTAAAGCATAATTAACAATATAGTAA
>CAZTVB010000276.1:2088-4521 GCA_964616315.1 uncultured Rikenellaceae bacterium | reverse complement strand
GTTTTAGCAGCACGGTCGTCGTCGGCACCAAAGGTTGGTGCAATGTGAACAACGCCAGTACCATCCTCGGTGGTAACAAAATCGCCAGCAATCACCCTGAATGCATCGCCCTCTGGTTTAACCCATGGAAAAAGCTGCTCATAGTTGATTCCTACAAGTTGGCTACCAGTAAACTCAGCAATTACTTTGAATGGAACTTTTTTATCGCCTGCTTTATAATCTTCAAGTGCTAACTCAGCATTTGCGGATGGGAAGTACGATTCCCTACGATCCTTGGCAAGTAAAACTGTGATAGAATCGCCGCTATATGGGTTGAACGATTTTACTAACTCATAACGAATATTAGCATTGATTGCTAATGCCGTGTTCGATGGTAAAGTCCAAGGTGTGGTTGTCCATGCTAGAACGTACACATCGGTATCGGACTTATCGAATAGTAGTTGGCTTTTCGCATTGCGGATTACCTTAAACTGAGCTACAATTGTAGTATCCTTAACATCGCGGTAGCAACCAGGCTGGTTAAGCTCATGTGTGCTAAGACCTGTACCTGCAGCAGGAGAATAGGGCTGAATGGTTTTACCCTTGTAGAGCAAACCCTTCTCGTGCAACTTCTGAAGTAAATACCAAAGACTCTCGATATAACGGTTATCGTAGGTGATGTATGGATGCTCCATATCCACCCAGTAACCCATTTTGTGGGTAAGATCCTCCCAAAGGTCGGTGTATTTCATCACCTCCTTGCGGCAGGTTTGGTTATATTCCTCAACCGAAATTTTTGTACCAATATCCTCCTTGGTAATACCGAGCATTTTCTCAACGCCAAGTTCAACGGGCAAACCGTGAGTATCCCAACCTGCCTTACGCTCAACCAAGAAACCTTTTTGAGTTTTATAGCGACAGAAAATATCCTTAATAGAGCGAGCCATTACGTGGTGAATACCCGGAATTCCATTTGCTGAAGGGGGGCCTTCATAAAACACAAATGTAGGATGACCTTTGCGGGTTTCCAGACTTTTACGAAAAGTGTCGTTCTTATCCCAGGTTTTTAGAACATCCTTGTTTACCTGCGATAAATCTAAACCCTTGTACTCTTTAAATTTCGACTGCTTCATCTAATAAAACATTAATAATCACCACAAAATTGACTTATCATATTGACGCTTCCATATCCTACGGACATTGGATGGTCTTCAAAACAATGTAAATAAAAATCTGCATTAAGCAGATTTGATTGATATTCAATATAATATCAAAATAAAACCTTCCTGAAAAATCTCACAAAGATATAGCATAATTTCAATAAAATCAAATAGAAATGAGGTGGTTAAAATCTTTTCTTATGGTAATAAGAACGCCTCAAGGGTTTTGAACCCTTGAGGCGTATAGAATAAATTAAGGGTTAATCTACAAATACTTTTGCTTAAGCCTTAAAATACGTAGAAATAACTTATCAATCCGAGATGTTTTATTCTCGTATATTAAGGGTTTAAGTGTCTCTATCTCGCTTAACTCGTCCTCGCTTATACCTAGATGGTTTAATGTTTGTTTGTAGTTTGAAGGTTTAAGATTAACCGTATCGGCCAGGTACAGATCATTTGCTTGCTCCCTAGTAATCTCTTCTTTGCGAATCATGTTGCTATACTGACAAATATGGCGTTCATAACCATATATTTTATGCCGAACATAGTTGGTAAATGGTTCGGCAATACAATCGAAGTGTTTAGAGTATTCCATAGAGGCATTATCTTTCCAACCCAGTTCTTTTGCAATAATTTCGCCCATTTCCTTATCCGAGGGGTTTTCTATAAAAAACAATGGAGCAACATCCTTGGCAAAATAACCTACCCGCTTTCCAATAGAAAGCGAAAAATTTGTAAGATTTGGGTAGATAAGAAAATCGTCAATCTCCTTCCTGGATAATTCTTTACAACTCGAAAGGATATGTTTAAACCTAGCAATATCCTGAATAGAGTCGGGAATAAAGGAATCGTTCTCCAAAGGCGATGTACCGTAGAGAATTATAGGAACAGAATAATCCCTAGCAACCTTAAGAATATTTGCACGGGTTCCAATATCGCAAGGGCCACAAAAATCTCCCGATTTCTTAAGCAAGTGCCCGTAAATCTTCTTCTGAACATCAAAGTCGGGTTTGCAGTAAATGTGCTTTACCTTGGTGCGCTCTACAAGGGTATTAATGTTCTCAATGGCCAAGTCGCTTAGTAAACCATTATCGTAGGTCATTGTAAGAACATTTAACTTATAAACATTAACGGCTAAATGCAGAATATACGCACTGTCCTTCCCTCCACTAATAGGCACCAATGCATTGTAAGTTGGGTTTTTCCTTTTAGCCCTTTCGAATATATTTATCAGAAGTTGCTCTCCAAGTGGCTTAAAAATATGTTCCTTGCTACACAACGAACATACACCGTT
>CAZTVB010000276.1:0-2078 GCA_964616315.1 uncultured Rikenellaceae bacterium | reverse complement strand
CCGTTACTGTTGAAAGTAATTCCGTGATAATTATCGTTGAGAATACATTTTGTACAAACCTGCATTAATATGGTTTTTCAGTTTACCAACCCCTCAAGGGTTTTGAACCCTTGAGGGGTTGAAGAATAAATTATCGAATTCTATTTTTTAGCCTTGTTAAGCGTAAATATAAACGAAGTCCCCTGATTTAAGCTACTCCTTACGCTTATGCTCTGCTTATGACCCTCAATAATATGCTTAACAATGGCTAGGCCTAAACCAGTACCGCCCTGTTCGCGTGAGCGACTTTTATCAACCCTATAAAAACGCTCAAATATTCGAGGAATATCCTTTTGGTCGATACCCACACCGTTGTCATTAACCTCAACAATAACTCTCTCCTCTAAATCTGAGAACGAAATAATGGTTCTACCTCCCACATTCCCATAATTTATGGAGTTAAGAACTAGATTGTATATTGCCTGATAAATTTTTTTCTTGTCGGCGTTAACCCAAATGGGTTTTTCGTAAGCCTTATCTAAATCAAGTGTGATAGATTTCTTTTTTGCACGAACATCTAGAGCCTCAAAAACATCCTCTACCAAACCGACTATGCTAAACTTTTCATAGTTAAGTTTTAACTCACCCGCCTCGAGTTTCGATATTGTTTCCAAATCCTCAACAATTCCAATAAGTCTATTTATACTTTTCTCCGTTCGTTCAAGGTACTTTCGGTTTATCGATTCATCTTCTAAACCTCCATCTAAAAGGGTAAGTACATAACCCTGAATGTTGAAAATGGGAGTTTTAAGCTCGTGCGATACATTACCCAGAAACTCCTTTCGGTAACGCTCCATCTCCTTAAGCCTATCAATTTCCTGAGCTTTGCTGTTTGCCCACGAAGTAATATCAGCCTTAATTTTGCCCATAACCTTACCTTCGTCGATGTTTGCAGCCAACTGCGAGGTTCCAACATCAACCTGGTAAAGAGTCTTGTAAAGTGGGTTTACCTTTTTTGCTACGAAAAGATTCATTAGAAGATTTGCAACAATAAGAATAACCGTAAATGTTGCCAAAGTAGAGGCAAAAGCAAGGAGGATAAGTTTTTCGGAGTTAAATCCATAAAAAACAGAGGTAATCAATAGCACCAGAACTGCTGCAATAGCAGCAATCAATGCAGATATTCTCTTGGGTGATTCTACAAATTTCTCCGTTTTCAATGCAAGAGTATTTTAAACCCTGACAGGACATTGAACCCTGTCAGTATAAAAGAAATGTCTATTTCAATAATCTATCAATTTGGACAGACTCCAAGTATTGCTTAAGCATCTTGGTAATGTACTTTCCAACAATATCGAACTCAAGGTTTACAACTGTGCCTACCTTAAACTGATGAAAGTTTGTATGTTCGTAAGTGTATGGAATAATTGCAACCTGGAATGTTTTCTCCTTGGAGTTTACAACCGTTAAGCTTACGCCATTAACGGAAATTGAGCCTTTCTCAACTGTGATGTTACCCTTAGATGGATCGTACTCAAAGGTAAAGTACCAACTACCATCAGCCTCTTCAATCTTAGTACAAACTGCAGTTTGGTCAACGTGGCCCTGTACAAGGTGACCATCGAGCAAACTGTCAATCTTCATACTACGCTCAAGGTTAACCTTATCGCCAACCTTTAGAAAACCCAGGTTTGTTTTATCGAGGGTTTCCTTAATTGCAGTAACAGTATAATTATCGCCACTTTTCTTAACTACGGTTAAACAAACACCGTTATGCGAAATACTTTGGTCTATCTTTAGGGTATCGGTAAACGAACATTTTAAAGTGATGTGTAAGTTTTCCTTATCCTTCTCCAATGCAACCAAGGTTGCTGGTTCTTCAACAATTCCTGAAAACATATGCTTAATTTTAATTGATTACTAAATTTTACAAATATATAAAACACACTCGAATCTTCGGCTTTTAGAGTTTTAAGTTTATCTTAATAAAGATTCTTAGTGTACCCTCAATTAATTCCGTTTCATCGAAAATATGCACTATAAGTTTTAACTACGTTTTATATATTTACTAATTTTGAAAGTTAAACAACATATAACTA
>CAZTVB010000275.1:0-4525 GCA_964616315.1 uncultured Rikenellaceae bacterium | reverse complement strand
TAGCACTACAGCACACACCCTTCAAACGGCAAACTTTGCAAATGGAATAATGGTTAAGTTTCAAAACAGCTTCAACCAACGCCGTTCTGGCGATGTCATTATTAACTTAGAGCCAGGCTGGGTAGAGCGAAACGGCTCAGTATCCTCAGGCAATTCCGCTTACGATTACGACACGCACGTTCCATTAATTTGGTATGGCTGGAAGATGAAGCGTAAGTCAATTCTATCGCCTGTAAATATGAACGACGTTGCCCCAACACTATCAACCTTGCTCGGCACAACTTGGCCAAATGGAAGCATGGGGACCCCAATAAAGGAAATTGTGGAGTAATTAGATTAATTTAAGTAAGTCCGGATTACCTTCAATTCCGTTGCCAACTACCACCATGTCGGCACCAGCATCGAATGCTGATTTTATTTGTTCAGGGCTTCGCAAACCACCACCAACAATAAGTGGAATTGTGATGTCGGTCTTCACCTTTCGGATTAACTCTGCTGGGACAGGGTTGGTTGCTCCACTACCCGCCTCAAGGTAAATCAACTTTAAGCCTAACTGCTCGCCTGCCAAGGCTGTTGCTGCAGCAATTTCGGGCTTTGCGGAAGGGATTGGCAATGTATTACTCATATACTGAACCGAGGTTGTACCACCGCTCTCAATCAAAATATACCCCGTGGGTATTACCTCAATCCCGCTCTGTTTAAGTTTATACGACACCTGAACATGATTTCCAATTAAAAACTCCGGGTTACGCCCCGATATAAGCGAAAGCAATAAAATTCCATCGGCATTGGATGTGAACTGTAGCGCACTACCAGGAAAAAGGAGCACTGGTAAAGAGGTATTGCTTTTCACAGTTTTTACAAACTCATCGATGTTAGAGTTAACCAAACTTCCGCCCACCAACACCACCGATATACTCGACTTGTTGGCTAATTCCAGTACATGCTTTATATCGTATTTAGTTTCCTTATCGGGGTCGAGCAGTAAAGCAACCACCCGTTTTTTCGATTTAATTATATTTTGATAGATATTTCCCATTGCCTCAAATTTACAGGTTAACCCAAACCAAACAGTAATTATCGAAATACTCAAAATTTGCCCTCATATAATTCCACTCGCCGTTATGTTTAACCTTAACAGTACACCACCCTCTATGTAACATATCAACCTCAACAAGAACATCAACCTCGGTGCTAAAGCATTTTGAAACGCCCCACGGAAGCTTATAAACAGCCTCCTTTACGCACCAAATTAACGAGAGTTCATTTGCTCCATAGCTTGTAACGTGGCAAATCTCCCTTTGCGACATAAATTTTGGAGCAACCCGCTTATAGTTCCGTACTGTTTGCTCAATATCTACACCAATGGGTTTACTGGGATTAACTGCAACAACAACCTTGTTGCCTGCATGGCTTATTGATATATGAGAATCGTTTGTTGGCAAGTAGGGTCTTCCATCGGGTTGATAGTGGTATATATCTCCCAACCCCAATTGCTTAATAAGATTGAGTACAGCCAAACGTTCAAGCCTACGACGAGGGTTTGCAGGTAAATCAACTAACGAACCGAATTCTCTCAGCAACACATCCTCGTTCTCATCAATCTGCCAAATGGCAATGTGATTATCGTCGCTATGTATCTCCTTGAAAATCGGCATAGTGTATTACTTTGTCTTCCACTCAAATGATTCTATGAACTCTACCACATCCTTTGTGAAGAAATCGACAGCGGGAGCTAAGGAATCTTTGTTGGGTTCTACCCTAAAATAAAGGGCACCACGAATATAATGTTTCGATGAATCGGTAAGGAAGAACTGAATTGAACTAGCCGAGTTCCCTCTAATATCATACAAAACGCCGTACACTTTTTTTTCAGAATTTGAAAATATTCGCTCATCAATTGCATCGGCCTTAACGGTATGCTTGTAGGCTAACGTGCGAGCATCCTCCATCATTGCATTCAGGTTACCCGAAACATCCTTGTAGCTCAAATGAATTCGAGCCTTATACTGAGGGAAATCAACATTCAACCATTGTCCTCCATCCTGACCTCTGTTGCTCTCAGGATTAACCTTACCATAAACTGGGTACTTAAACTTAAATGGATAAATTGAATCGAAAAGGCGATATTGCTTTTCAGGAAAATCGATTCTGAAATACCCACGCGGCTTTGGTACCGATGCGGAGTCGCAACTCCAAATCAAAACAACAAAGAATATTGCTAAGAAAAAATATATTCGGTTAAGCATTGTCTGTAGGTTGAGAAGTTATTTGAACTTTAATTCGTTTTATTCGCTTATTATCAACTGCATCGATAGTGAAGTTGAAATTCTTGCACTCTACAATCTCATTTTTTGCAGGAATGTGTCCTGTGATTTCCAGAATAAGTCCTGCCAAAGTTTCGGCATCACCACGAACATCATCGAAAATATAATCATCACAATTAACTATCTTACAAAAATCGTTCAACTGAACCTTGGCCTCAAAGATATAATTCAGGCTATCAATTTTTGTGTAAAGTTGAATATCCTCATCGGACTCGTCGGAAATTTCACCCACAATTTCCTCTAAAATATCCTCCAGGGTTATAATTCCACTTTTACCACCATACTCATCAACAACAATAGCCATATGTATTTGCTTAACCTGAAACTCGGCTAACAAGGCATTGATTTTTTTGCTTTCAGGAACAAAGTAAGGCGCACGAATAAGATTCTGCCAACGGAAAGAGTTATCCCTATCGATGTAAGGAATTAAGTCCTTAACGTAGAGAATTCCCTTAACACCATCGAACGAAGTATGGTAAACAGGTATTCTACTATAACCCGAATCGACCACTACTTTTTTCAAATCCTCAAAAAGCGTATCATCCTCAACGGCAACAACATCAATCCGAGGCTTCATAATTTCGCTAACCATTATGTTACCAAAATTTACTATCCCATGAAGTATTTTCTTCTCCTCAGCAATCCCGTCAGTTGTAATATCTAAAGCATCGCTAAGTTCATCCATAGAGATGTTCTTTTTGGGGGTAAACCGTTTACCAATTCTAGATGTTGAAGAAATTAATAGACTATTCAGAGGCCTTAGAACCTTTATCATTAAATAAATAGGATAAGCAACAAAGCGTGAAAACTTTAAGGATTTGTTGGTAGCCAAGACTTTGGGCATAATCTCACCAAAAAGTAAGAGTATAAAGGTTATTATAACAACCTGAAAAACAAACCCAGCCAAGGGTGCTTTGGAAAAATCAATGAGAGAATTGGTAATAAACGATGAAAGAATAACAATAGCCACATTCACAAGATTATTACCAATAAGTACCGTAGCCAATAATTTTTCAGAATCCTCAATGTTCTTCAAAACATATTTGTCGGATTTATGGGTATTACGCTCAATAGCATCTATATCCGTAGGCGAAAGCGAGAAGTAAGCCGATTCGGTTCCGCTCATTAGCGCTGAACAAACAAGGAGTAAAAGCAAGATTAATAAACTTACTATAATTCCAAAGGTAATTGGGAAATAGCCAATCCCCTGCAAGTAATCAACAATTTGGTTACCAAATGTTTCCAAGCAAAATAATATTAGTTACAAAAATGGAATAAGTTGTAAAAATAACAAAAAAAGCGCACTAATGCTCAAAAGTATTTTTAAACAAAAACCGACAACATTAGTAAATGCTGTCGGCTTATACAATAACAAAATCTATCGACTAGAATGGTAAATCGTCGCCAGGCTCGGGTATTGCAGCCTCGGAATCGGACAAAGTAGATTTTGCGCTTGCTGGCTCTACGTAACCCGATGATTCTTGCTGACCCTGATTAGGTCCCAAAAACCTAAAGTTATCGCAAACAATCTCGGTGGTGTAGCGCTTATTGCCATCCTTATCGTCGTACGATGAGGTTCTAATCCTGCCCTCAACAAAAAGTAGTTTGCCAGATTTTACATACTTTTCAGCAATATCGGCCAAACCACGCCAAACCACAATATTGTGCCACTCGGTTTGAGTAACTTTTTTACCTGTTTTGTCGGTGTAAGTTTCATTTGTCGCTAATGAAAAACGGGCAACGGTTGCTCCGCCTTCAAGGTGACGTACCTCAGGGTCCTTACCTACATTCCCAACAAGAATAACTTTATTTACTGACATAGATTTATGTTTTAAAAGTTTGATAACTAAGTTAATAAAATTCGTTGAAGATTAACTCAATCTGGTTAAATATTTTTTGAAATATGTTTTTGAGCTTATGAACCGTAAAGTTAACTTTTTTAAACTATACATTTTTAATTAAGACTTTCTTCGAAAATACTTTTCGGTAGGTTCGGCAGCCAAATATAGGTCAATTAATCGAGGGACCGATAGTTCGTGCAAATTACTTATGGACACTTTTCTACAATCCGATTTAATCTTATAGGTAACCTTATCAACCTCAACTATTATAAATCGGGCATACAGCGTTAAATGGCTTAGTTGATGTTTTATTGGTTCCGAGATACTCAGAATCTTCACATCACCTTTACCTAGAAA
>CAZTVB010000274.1:0-4566 GCA_964616315.1 uncultured Rikenellaceae bacterium | reverse complement strand
ATTGGGAAATATCAATTTAAAGCAACATCGGGAACATTGGAGCAAGGCATATCGTCCAATATGTTTGTGGGCTATAACCAAAGCTGCCCAATTAACCAGGATTTTGAGGACGACACGCCAACTTGGAATGGAATTCAGAACTGGAAACTTTCCACAATTACCCCAATTGCAGGAGGACAATCGCTTATTCACACAGGAAACCCCGATGCCAAAGTAAACACTCTTATATTCCCAATCGGCATAGCCACATTTGGCGAAAAGGCTATTGAATGGGAAGTAACCGTTCGCAATGGCAACTGGGACCCCTCGTCCGATAACTACTTCTACTTTGCGGCAGCCTCAACATCGGACGATTTGAGCACAGCATCTGGCATTGCAGTTGGGATAAATCCTAGCAGTGGTAACGATTTGCTCTCGTTATGGTCGTTCGAGGGTAATAAGCGCAACAACCTTATAGTTACAACATTCGATTGGAATGAAAACGATGAGGTTAAGATAAAACTCACACTTTCACCTTTAGGCAAATTATCGCTTTGGTATCAATCCAAGCAATCGGGCTGTATGATTTTAGGTGGAGAAACCATTTTAAAAGGTGATTTAATCATTAACTATGGCGGGTTGGAATTTGGATTCACGGCATCGAGAGCAGGGCTTCTTTGGGTTGATAATTTGAAGATTTGCGCAGTAGAATATCCTCCTTTACTTAAATTGGTAAAGTCGATGAACCTATCATCGGTTAAAGTGCAGTTTAGCAGAAGCGTAAACCCAAACAGCGCATCGAACATCAGCAATTACTCTATAAAAAGAGAAAGTGGTGAAAACATAACTGTTCAATCAGCACAATTCAACGCAACAAAACCCAACGAGGTTTTACTCACAACATCGAGGATGCCATTGGGTAGTTTGCAACTAAACGTTACAAACATTTTGGACATGAATGGCTACGCCATATCCGATAGCGCCACATTTGGAATTGGCACCGAGGGAAACCTTGGCCGCTTGGTTATCACCGAAATAATGGCCAACCCAATACCAAGCATTGGCCTGCCCGAATATGAGTACGTTGAGTTCTACAATCCAAATTCTGACTCGGTGTCGATATCGGGCTGGAAAATGCAGTTCAATTCCACCACAGTTACTTTGCCAACAGCAAAAATCGCCCCACAAAGCTATGCAATTATCTGCACAAACACTGCATCGGGATACCTTTCGGTTTACGGTCAGGCCATTGGAATAACTAGTTTCCCCACCCTTCTGAACGATGGAATGCTAATAAAAATATTTGATAGCAACAGCAACCTTATTGCGTTTACAAACTACACCAATAGTTGGTACAACGATGCAACCCGAAACAGCGGTGGCTACTCAATGGAATGCATCGATATTACTAATTTAGCAGAGGGCTCAAACAACTGGAAAGCCAGTCAGACAGTCGAAGGAGGAACGCCTTGTGCACCCAATTCTGTTACAGGATTAAATCCGGATGTTACCAAGCCACGGGTCGTTGCAACAGAGGTGATGGATAACAAAACTATCAAAATAAGCTATAGTGAACCAATGGATAGCCTTAGCTTTACGCTGAGCGACAACTACTCAACACCAAGCGCTCTGGGAATACTCGATATCGTTTCGAGCGGTAATCTTTTCAACGAGGTTACTATTACACTAGCAAACCCGATTGAAACAACTCAAAAGTATACGTTGACTGTATCGAACGAGGTTATGGATTTTGCTGGCAATAGAATTGATGATGTTGATATTGACTTTGCACTTCCACAAACACCACTGGCCAATGAAATTGTGATAAACGAGGTGCTTTTCAACCCTTATACTGGAGGAACCGACTTTGTGGAACTTTACAATAACTCGACGAAAACCTTCGACCTCAAAAAACTCTATTTGAGCAACAGAAATTTGAATACCCTTGAGTTGGATGAAGCCTATACAGCATCGGATATAGCGCGTCTATTCTTTCCAAATGAGTATGTGGTTATATGTACAAATCCCACACTCGTAACGCAATTTTACACAGGGGAGAACCCTGAAGCCATAGCGTGGGCTTCGAAACTAGCCTCGTTCAACAACGATAAGGGCTACGTGGTATTGCTCGATGAACAACTAGGGGTAATAGATGAATTTTACTATACAGAAAAGATGCATAGCAAGTTAATTGCTGATGTTAAAGGTGTTTCGCTGGAGAGAATAAGCCCGAACTTACCAACGAACGAAGCCTCAACGTGGCAATCGGCTTCGCAGGTTGTGGGGTTTGCAACGCCAACCTACAAAAACTCGCAGTACACCGATGCTACAACCTCATCATCGAACTTTACCCTTGTGCCCGAAACATTCTCACCCGACGGCGATGGCCGCGACGACTACCTACTTATCAACTACAACCTACCCGATGCAGGATATGTAGCAAATATTAGAGTTTACACATCAAGTGGAGTAGAGGTTTATCGCCTTGCAAACAATTTACTGTTGGGAACCGAAGGTTCAATTCGTTGGGATGGCATAAACTATTCCAACAGAAGAGTTCCCGTTGGAATTTACATTGTTTACCTTGAGTACTTTAACCTAAAAGGAGAAGTGAAAAAAGAAAAGAAGGTTTGCGTTGTAGCTAGTAGAAGTTGATGGCTGCTCGTTGATGGTTATTCGTAAAGAATTCTTTTCGCCTATTGTCATTGCCTTTGGCAAACTTTTAATCTCAGTTTCAAAGGTAGTTAGAAATCAATATTTTAGATTAACCCTCAGACTTAAAGCAAAGGAAATCTTCAAATAAAACAAGGAATGATAATTTTAGATTATCATTCCTTGTTCATCATTAATTATGAACTTTTGCTGCTACTCCACCTGTCCGTTAACCACCTTAAAAACATTCCATGTTTTCTCGGTAAAGCCTTCGGGAATTTGGAACGTTTTTAGTAAACGATTACCACTATAAACCCTAACCGTAGCCTTTGATACCGAAAGATTTGGAGAACCAGGTTTTTCATGTTCAGAATAGTTATGTACATAGAACGCATACTCACCGTTGGCATCAATTCTCTCAACAGTGATTGTCTCTGGCCCAAAGCCATCCATATCGTCACGGTCTAACATTCCAGTGCCATCGGCTAAAACACGAGTATTGCGAAAACTAATATGGTAAGAATTCGCCTTTACGAAATGAGCATCCAAATCCAATGGCTGTTGCTCCCAATCCAACACAACCCTAAACTGGCTAATATCCATTACAGGTGAAACAACCAAACGATTCTTAAAAATGGTTTCAGCAACAATATCCACATTGTAAACTGCAGTAATATAGCCGCTCTTCTTGAAGATAGTTTTGTACAAACCATCGGGTTGTTTGGGAAATATTGCCCTACCAGCAGAATCAGTTTTAAAGGTGCCAACGTTTTCTACCATAACATCTCCCCCTTCAACAGGAGCGCCAGTTAAAGCATCCAAGAAACGAAGTGTGTAGATGTTTTGTTCCTGCTCTGCGATAACATCTTCTAAAGTTTGCCTCCCTTTATTAATTTGGGCTACTGATTTTAGGTTGATGCTAATAAGCACTACAACCATTAATGCGGATATTAAAGTAATTTGCTTTTTCATAGCGTTGTTGTTTTTTTCTATTGTCTAAACTTTATCAAACATCTTACCAAAGTTATTAAAAATAGATAAATACACAATGTTACCCCCTCAAGGGTTTGAAACCCTTGAGGGGGTTAATTCTAATAAAAATGCCCACCCCAATAGAGGTAGGCATTTCCATAATTATAAACTTTACTACTCTGAGAATTTCTCTAGTAAGATTTCAAGAATCTTTGTTGCAGCGGTAGAAACAGAGGTACCAGGGCCAAAAATTCCCACTACACCGTGGTCGTATAGGTATTGGTAATCCTGTGCAGGAATAACCCCACCTACAATTACCATAATATCCTCGCGACCTAATTTCTTAAGTTCTTCCATTACTTGGGGAACTAAAGTTTTGTGACCTGCAGCAAGACTCGATACTCCAAGAATGTGAACATCGTTCTCAACTGCTTGCTTAGCAGCCTCGGCTGGGGTTTGGAACAATGGACCCATATCAACATCAAAGCCGATATCGGCATAACCAGTTGCAACAACCTTAGCACCACGGTCGTGACCATCCTGACCCATTTTGGCAATCATAATACGAGGTTGGCGACCTTCTTGCTTTGCAAACTTATCGCAAAGTTCCTTGGCTTTTTTATAACTATTATCGTCCATAGATTCAGCTGAATAAACACCAGAAATTGAGCGGATAACTGCTTTGTAGCGGCCAACCACTTTTTCGCAAGCGTATGAAATTTCACCTAAAGTTGCACGTTTTTTTGCAGCATCAACCGATAGTTCAAGCAAGTTACCCTGCTTTGTTTCAACACAACGGGTAATTGCCTCAAGCGCGGCTTTAACCTCTGCCTCGTTACGCTCAGCCTTAATGCTCTTCAATCTTCGAATTTGCGACTCACGTACTGCGGTGTTATCAACGTCAAGAATTTCAATTGGGTCTTCCTTCTCCAAGCGGTACTTATTAATACCAACAATTGTATC
>CAZTVB010000273.1:0-4569 GCA_964616315.1 uncultured Rikenellaceae bacterium | reverse complement strand
ATATTTACGGTTTGCTGCTGTAAACCTATGCTCGATGTAGGTTTAACAGCAACTCGGAAAATCAACTCATTGCTATTGGTTATTCCTCCAGATATTCCTCCAGCATTATTGGTGGATGTTTTGCCTTGGGCATCAATGTATTTATCGTTATGCTGAGAGCCCGTCATTGTTGCTGCCGAAAAACCTGAACCAAACTCAATTCCCTTTATTGCTGGAACAGCAAAAACGATATGGCTAATTAACGATTCTACCGAATCGAAGAATGGTTCGCCTAGTCCAACAGGCAGATTATTTGCCCTGCACTCAACGATTCCTCCTACAGAATCGCCACTTTCAAGCGCCTTGCTGATTGTCCCTTCTATATCGCTACTTCCTCCAACCGAAATCAACTTAGCATTTACGCTTATTGGCTCTATCATCTTTTTTGCAATAACGCCAGCAGCAACTAGCGCAAGGGTTAAACGACCCGAAAAATGTCCTCCACCACGGTAATCGTTATAGCCGTTGAATTTTTGATGTGCAACAAAATCGGCGTGTCCGGGTCGTGGTAAATTCCTAATGCGCTCGTAATCGCCCGATTGAGTGTTGGCATTCCTGAATATGATAGTAAGTGGTGCACCTGTGGTAAAACCATTTAACCATCCGGAGATTATCTCGGGAATATCGTCCTCAACACGCGGGGTGGTTCCTTTTGCGCCCGATTTACGACGAGATATATCGTGTGTGAAATTATCTAACTGCAAGGCTAATCCTGGTTTAACACCATCAATAGTAACCCCAATTGCAGGGCCGTGCGACTCACCAAAGATTGATATTCTGAATATTCGTCCGAATGTGTTCATTTTATTGTTGTGATAATGATTTTAAATTGTCCCAAAACTACTGAAATTTAGACTTTAAATAAGATTTTAACCACCAAGGCGCACGAAGGGATTCACGAAGGCGCCAAAGGAAAACGTTATAAAACTACCCTTTTTATGCCATCTTTTAAATGTCTTACATTGAAATTTACTAATAAACCAAAATTGCAATTTGATAATTTTAAGTAAGTTAATATCTGAGCTAAATGAATATCGGATAATGAATCAACAGATTTTATCTCAATGATGATGCAATTCTCAACAAATAAATCAATTCGATATCCTGTATCTAGTTTTACTTCTTTGTACACTAATGGTAATGCCTTTTGTTTTTCAACCTTTAAACCGTTTTGAATTAATTCATAGTACAAACACTCTTCATAAGCGCTTTCGAGCAGTCCAGGCCCAAGCGCATTATGAACTTGAAAAGAGCAGTCTAAAATCCTTTTAAATACTTCTTCTTTATTCATTTCTTTCACTTTGTGTTCCTTTGTGAATCCCTTCGTGCGCCTTTGTGGTAAAAAAAGACAGACTTACTTACTCATTTACTTATTTTTTCCAAATCTTCAAAAAAGTCAGGATAACTCTTCGATACAGCTTCGGCGCCATCAATCTCAACCTCGCAACTACCTTTTAACGCTGCAACTGCGCAAGCCATTGCAATGCGATGGTCGCCGTGCGACTGAACCTTTGCCGACTGTGGATTCACTCCTTGAATTATCATTAAATCGTTCTGTACCTTTATATCGATTCCCAATTTAGTGAATTCTTCCATAAGTGTTGCGGCCCTATCGCTCTCCTTCACTTTTAAGCGGCTAACGCCTAAGATTTTCGATTCACCTTTGCAATGCGAAGCAAGTGCAACTAGCGGAGGAAACAAATCGGGACAATGTGTTGCGTCAAAATCAAAACCTGTTAAACTCTCCTTCTTCACAAAAATGCTATTCTCACGAATCGAAACGTAAGCACCGCACCATATCAAAGCATTGATAATTGCCCTATCGGCTTGAAGCGAGCGTGGATTAAGGTTCGTGACCTCAACCTCTCCAGCAATTGCAGCGGCAACCAGCAAAAAAGCCGCTCCGCTCCAATCGCCCTCTACATTGTACCTGCATGGCTTATACTGCTGAGGCGCTTTAATTCTGAACTCGGAATTATTAAGATTCTCAACATCCACACCAAACCTACGCATCATATCGATAGTTAACTGTACGTACGGAATGCTTTTGAGATTATCGACAAGAATAGTAACATCGGAACTTGCCATTGGCGAAGCCATAAGCAATCCCGTAAGCACCTGCGAACTCAAAGAGCCATCAACGCTGATTAGTCCACCGTTTATTGGCCCTTTTACGTTTATTGGCAGAAAACCGTTTGCAGTAGAACACTCCACGCCAAACTGGCCCAAAGCATCGGTAATTATTTGCATTGGCCTATTTTTTAAAGAACCTTCACCAACAAGTGTAATCTCGTCATTCAACGTTGATGCAATTGGCGAGAACATCCGAATACTTAATCCTGATTCGCCGCAGTTCAATGGCTTTGCTGGTAGCTTTAAGCCGCCATCAATAATCAAGTGATTGGCATCTCCATCAATAGTTGCACCTAAATCCCTACAAACGCGAATTGCCGCCTGGCAATCGTCACTATTTCCTGCATTCAAAATCTCCGAACGTCCTTCGGCCATAGATGCAAGCGCAATTGCCCTTTGTGCAACGCTTTTGGATGCAGGCGCCTGAATAGTTCCACTAACTACCGAAGACCTTACAAACCTCTTCATCTAAAAAAGTATTTAAACATCCCACCTGCGCTACAGGAAGCGAAATAACAATATCTGTATTTATCAAATTCACAAACCTCGCACCCGATGAGTATGGAATTGCATTTATTGAGTTTTTATCTAGGTCAATATTGAGACCTTTCTCCATAGCCTTAATATCAGGCTCAACTCCAAAATACAATTTAAACGATTCAACCGCTTGGTTGATAAGCCAACGCTTACCCGAGATTATTTTACAGTCGAAGGCCTCGGCATAAATGCCAAAATTCGACATTCGGTAGTTTGCATCAAGTATGGTTAATTTTGAAGGCAAACCAACATCGCTAATCGGGTTGGCATCGGGCAAAAGGGTCGATACCATAACATCAAATCCATTAATCACAGTATTGATTTTTTCAATCTCCAACGTTTTACAGCCAAAATCGTTGGCAATAATTTGTGCTTTAGAGTGTGTACGATTGGAAACCGTAACCTCTGCGCCATTTTTCACTAAACCATAAACGGCAGCTCGGGCGGCAGGGCCAGCACCAAGTATAAGACATTTCAATCCATTCAAGTTCAAACCTGACTCTATGAGAGAACGAGTAACGCCGTAGTGGTCGGTATTGTAACCCGACAATCTACCATCGGCATTAACAATAGTGTTAACGCCTCCAATTAGCTTAGCATCGTCGGAGATAAAATCGAGATAAGGCATCACTTCCTCCTTAAAAGGCGTAGTGATGTTAACCCCCGAAATATTTAGGTTTTTAATTATTTCAATCACATCTTTACCGCTTAATGCCCTTATTCGTGTGTAGAATGCCTCTATTTCCATCTTTTCAAAAACTGAGTTGAAAAGCTGTGGGCTTCGGCTGTGAAGAATTGGCTTGCCAAAAACGGCGTAATATTTTCTTGGTAACTGGTGACTGGTGACTGGTGACATCATGCTAAAACATCTAAAATTCTTACTTCTAACTTCCTACTTCCATCTTCTCCAAAAAACTCTCAACCTCACTGTAACAAATTTGTCCGGGAGCAACCTCTTTGCCTTTGATTGATGCGTAGGTAAACGGTGCGCCGAGCATTGGTGCAGATAATCGGGTAATTTTGCCAATTTCGCCCATACCGAATGCTACAAGTTTTGGAAATTTTGCGTACAACCCAAGTACAATGGCGCAATCCTCAGTACTATTGGACATACAAGCAATTTTTGAAATATCGGCACCAGAACTGAGCATTTTCTCAATAATTTGATACAACTTTTTTTTACTTGGAGTTTTCTCGTAATTATGGTACGATAATACAACATTGCATCCTTTACTATGTGCCAAATCCGCAATTTTGTCGCGGTAAACCTCTGGTACATTTATATCGATATCTACACAGGTGCAGCCAAACTCAATTGCTTGACTATACTTTGAGAATAAAACCTCGTATTTGTTATCGGAACGATATGTAGCAATCAACCTTTTATCTTGACTGAAAATTGTGGAAAACTGCTCGTCGGAAAAATCCAACAAATCCATTCTGATTTCAGCCAACAAAACATCGTTGAGATGCTTTATTGCCTCATCGTAAGTAACATTCCCTATGGTTAAACAAATTTTTGGATGCATGTTTTATTTAGTAACAAGTGACTGGTGATTAGTGCCTTTTTTAACTTTTAACTAAATAACTTCTAATCTCATTCAACTGCAACCTCTCAATCACAACATTTCCAATCCCTTTCATCAAAACAAAATCGATGGAATCGTCAACTTTTTTCTTATCCTTGGTTAGAGCCTCGAATATTTTCAAAGGATTAATGCTTGTGCAGATTGGCAGTTGAAGTTCTCGAAGCAAGTTCATCAATCGCATATAGTCGCGTTTTTCGAGCAGCCCTTTTTCCGCAGATAAACGAGCAGAAAACTCAAGTCCAATGCTAACACTTTGCCCGTGAGGCAAACC
>CAZTVB010000272.1:0-4588 GCA_964616315.1 uncultured Rikenellaceae bacterium | reverse complement strand
GTATGGAATAACCGCGCCGAAAGGTATCGCGACATGTTTACTTTGGTTGATGAGTCGAAATTGTAGAGCCTATCCAGTTTGTCGCGATACCTTTCGGCGCGGTTATTCCATACGCGGTAGCGTTTCCATTTCAAATCGCAGTAGTTGAAAATACTTACGAATATTTCCACTGTCCGCTCAACGAATACTGCCATTAGCAGGTATATGAAAAATATATAGGTTGCTTTGGTTATTACATCTACTGTTTCCATAGGTTATATTTTTGGCATTACACGGTTCTTTTTCTTGAATTGCTTTAGCGCTTCATCGAACTCAGGGCTCTTATCCCACTTAGTTAGGTAGAAGTTAATTTTTGTTTGAAAGTTCTGATGTGGGAAACTACTTCCGGGACAGGCCTTATCGGCTATGCAGTAGTGTGGGATAATTCCTTTTGGGTTTTGGAGTTTGGTTTCGTAGTGGAACTCCACGGGGATATTGTGCATTTTAACCCAAAGTGCTATAACACGGGCTGCGGCTTCTAACTGTGCATTTGTAGGTTCTGTTATACCCTTATTGCCGTTAACGTTTGAGTTTGGAATTTTGGGGTCGGTCTCAAAATTTCCTTGGAATGCCAATCCCATTGAGTGCCCGTTATGCCCAACGGCGTGATTCCCGAATCTATCCCACCTGCAAATAACCCTGATTGTTCCATCCTTAAAAACCACGCAGTGGTAGCCTGTAAGCCATCCTTTGCGGTCAAATTCCTTGGTTAACTCAATGTAAGGAGCATCGGAGTGGAAGCAGGTGTGGTGGTATGTAATTAGGTCAATCTTGCTGGTATACCTGTGTGTATGTTCCAGTCGCTCTGGACGGTCGCCCTCGTCGTAGGTGAATCCAACAATCTCCTCAATGGATTGTGGTGCTTTGCCCAAATCGGTTAATTTTGAACTTGGAGCGGGAGAGGGAACCTCAGATTTTTCTTTTTCCTTCACAATCTCCTCCATAAGCTCGCTCTTCTTAACTATTAGTTTGCGGGTCATAAGGAAGTTCATTAGGAAGTTAATGGGTTTACTACCCGCGCCAATGATAATGCCTGTAAATATAAACTCCAGCAATGCTGATAGGCTGCGTGTTTCGTACTCAACAGGGCTTAGGTCAGTTATAAATGTCCATACAGAGAATTTGGTTATATAGCAACCAGTTATGGCTATTAGCGTTCCAAGGATTTGCATCCAGAACTCTTTTTTGATATTGGTTTCCTTAAGTTGAGCATCAAAACGTGCTTGTTCGTCGCTAATTTCCTCGTGAGTAAGGATTTTAACCACATCAAAGTTCGATTCCTTGAAATCCGTTTTTTTGTTTGAGTTAGGAATAATTTCTCTAGGGTCGTTATCGGTGGTCGATTTTAGAAGGATTTCATTTTCCTCAATGGCCACAGCCAAGGTGTTTTGCTTCTCCTTTAAATCCTTAGCAGCATGAAATTCTGTGGAATTTTTAAGGAGCGTTAGCCTGTTTAATGCTTTGTTGAAAAAGGTCAGAAACCTTTCCAGCATCAACGCTGCTCCCAATAATGCGCCAAGCTTTACAATTATTGGGGTTAGTTCAATTAGTTCTTTGTTAGCCATATAGGTTATGGTTTTGTTTAGGATGATTGACGATATCTTAAGTTATTGTTCGGTTTGCTAGCTTAAAACTATACTATTTTTTTGAAGCGGCAATTTATCCGTTTATAGTTTAATAGGAATGGATGAGAATTTGTTACTTTTAAGTGATAGTAATGGGAATTTCTTAGACAATAGTTCTCTGTCCATGGTCTATTGCCTGCGGTCTGTTGACTATCGACATTTTTTTAGAAAACTGCAATAAATGAAAAATTCATCGTCAGTATAAGTATGAAGAGCGAAAATCAGAATACGGGTTTAGGTCAGTTTATCGTCACCGAGTACAAAAATCTAGTGAAATACGTTAAAAAGTACCTAAACGAGAAGTACTACAACGTTACCGCCGAGGATATTGTGCAGGATGTTGCGCTGAACTTATTCACCAAACTCGATTTTGACGCTAACATTGAGAATGTAGCCGGATACGTTTACCGCTCGGTTAAGAATAGGGTAGTGGATGTGCAGCGTAAGCCTAAAAAAGAGGTTTTGCTGGAGCAATTCAATGATGATGAGGATAGCAATGGCGATGATTTTATTGCAAAACTGCTTGCCAAAGCGCAAGAGACAGATACGAAGTTGGTTGATAGTGAGTTGTTCCATAAAAAGTTGGACGAGGCTTTCGAGGAACTGCCTGCTAAGCAAAGGGCTGTAATTGTTGCCACTGAGTTCGAGGGCTATTCGTTTGAGAAATTATCCGATGAGTGGGATGTTCCTATGGGAACGCTACTATCGTGGAAACATAGAGGAATTAAGAAACTAAAGGAGTATATCAAGCTTGATGATTTTTATATAGTTAACGAAGAAAACAATTAAACAATTCTAATAAACATGGAAAGAACAGAAAGTAAACACAGGAATCGCTGGATGTGGGGACTCCGAATGGTAGGTTGGATTATTGTTGGTGTAATTACTGCTGCAGCGTTGGCATTCGTATTCGGATACTTTGTAATGCTACTTTGGAACTGGCTAATGCCCGAGTTGTTTGGCTTAACCACCATCACATTCTGGCAGGCATTTGGAATTACTCTACTTGCTCGGTTAATCTTTGGAGGTTTCAAGCACAACGGACATTCTAGCAAATCAAAGTGCAAGGACAAAAAGTTCAAGCACTGGGGTAACAAGCATTGGAACAATTGCTGTTCAACAAAGGACTGGCGTCATTTTGATGAGTACTGGAAAGACGAGGGCGAAAAATCGTTCAAGGAGTATATCGAGAAAAAGAAGAACGATTAATGTTTGGGTGAAAGAATGGCAGTATATCTGCCATTCTTTATTTGTTTTATTCTCATTTAAATTCATACCTTTGCAGAACAAAACCATTGGATGTTTAAATTTAATTCGGAGCGTGTGAGGTAAATAACTTTGGAGTAAAGCCCAAGGTTATCCCTTAAATTCTACCCGGCAAGTTCTTGTCGGAACTTTTTACTATTTATTTTAATCAAATCAGCAAAGGCTAAAACGAACAGCCTATTGTTTCAAAATTAAATTTAAACATCATGAGTAACGAAAATAAATCAATTCACGAGTTCGATTTCAACCTTATTTGCGAATATTTCTCAAGCATTGAACGCCAAGGTCCTGGTAGCCCCGAGGTTACAATTAAGGCGTTGAGTTTTATCGACAATCTTACAGAATACTCCCGTATTGCCGATATCGGCTGTGGAACTGGTGGGCAAACAATGGTTTTGGCTCAAAATACCAAAGGAAATATCACTGGAGTTGACCTATTTCAGAATTTTGTTGATATATTCAACGCAAACGCCACAGAGTTAGGCCTTAACGATAGAGTTCAGGCGATAGTTGGCTCAATGGACAATCTTCCTTTTCACGATGAGGAGTTTGACCTAATTTGGTCCGAAGGTGCCATTTACAACATTGGCTTTGAACGCGGCTTAAATGAGTGGAGCCGATTCCTCAAAAAAGGAGGCTACATTGCAGTAACCGAAGCATCGTGGTTTACGCAGGAGCGACCAGCCGAGATAGAGAAGTTTTGGGTAGATGCCTATCCCGAAATTGACACTATTCCCAATAAAGTTGCTTTAATGCAAAAAGCAGGTTACGTTCCTGTTGCCACATTTATTTTGCCCGAGAACTGCTGGGTAGAGCATTACTACGTACCGCAAGCTAAAGCACAGGAGCATTTCCTTAAAAAGCATGCAGGGAATAAAACTGCCGAGGATTTAGTTGCCAACGAACGTCACGAGGCGCAACTTTATGCAAAATACAAGGAGTTTTACGGCTACGTATTCTATATTGGAAAGAAAATATAGATGATTAAAAAAAAGAAGGATTGCAGCTGTTACAAGTGCAATCCTTCTGCTTTTATGTTTTTTGAGTTTGTGAAAGTACTTTCACTTTGTTAACTTTACTTATGGTTTTGAGTGAGTTTAGAACTTTTATAGTTAAAAATCAAATATCATGGTAAATATTTCAATTGAAAATTGTTTTCACAAATCTGAGATAGATTATTGCTTGAGCATTGTTGAAGAACGAATTAACAGTAAGCATACCGATAAGTTTTTTAGGCATAAAGAGGAACTTGAGGAGTGTATATTGCACGATTTTAACCATAATAAACTAGAAAAGACGCTTTCATCACTTACTCCGTATAAGTACCAACCCTACACCTTGTATCGAATTATTAGCAATGCTGCTCATAATTATATGATTACAGTATTTTATAATGATATAACCTCCGCTAGTACAGCTAAAGTTACCCTGCCAGATTTAAATGATAATGTTGTTGAAATGAAATCGTCCGACAAGGGATTTTTATTTCAATGCAGTATTAAGAATAATAAAACTTCCATAGTTATTAAAAGTATTAATTCCGCAAAAAACACCGTGATAAATAATGTGATTGAAACTTTTCAGAAACACAATATTTTTCCGGAGTATATGGAGTTATGGTACATTAAGGGACGCGACAAAAAAGTTAAATCGCTCTA